>JBIITU010000213.1:0-5868 GCA_044340335.1 Steroidobacteraceae bacterium | reverse complement strand
GTGAAGATGGGAGCGGTGACGCTGGCCCAGCTGCTCTCGTCGGCCGCAAGGCGGTACGGCTCGCGGCGCGCGCTGATTTTCGGCGATGAGGCGCTGACATACGCAGATCTGGACGAGCGAGCGGAGCGTTTTGCTGGTCACCTGCAGTCGCTCGGGCTCGCTACAGGCGATCGTGTCACGCTCTGGGCGCCGAACGGCATCGCCTGGGTCGTGGCGTACTACGGCGTGCTGCGCGCCGGCCTGGTGGTGAACCCGCTCAATTTTCTGCTGACGGCGGAGGAGGTGGCGTACGCGACGGCGGACTGCGGCGCGCGGGTGCTGGTCGCCGGCCGCGAAAAGCTCGCCGCGGTGCGCGGGCTGGTGGGCGTGCGGGGGCTCGAACACGTGATCGGCGTGGGCGGCGGCACAGAGGGCGTCGGGGTGTCGCCCCTTCGCGGCGCCGTGACGAGCGCGCCGGCGGCGAAGGCGGTGGAAGTCGCGCCGGATAGCCTGGCCGCAATCCTCTACACGTCTGGCACGACCGGGCGGCCGAAGGGAGCGATGCTCACGCACCGCAGTCTTCTGCTGAACGGTGCGCTGACAGCGCAGTTGCACGGGCGCACCTGCGATGACGTGGTGGTGACGGCGCTTCCGCTGCCGCACGTGTACGGCGCGGCGATCCTGAACGCGGCCGTGCTGACCGGTATGACGCTCGTGCTGCATGCACGCTTCGATGCCGTGGCGGTGCTCGCTGATATCCGCCTGCATCGGGCGACGCTCTTCGAGGGCGTGCCGACGATGTACCACTATTTGCTTACCTGTCCGCAGCTGGCCGAGTCGGATGTGTCGAGCCTCACGCGCTGCACGGTCGGCGGTCAAACGATGCCGCTTGCAACGATGCAGGAGGTCGAGCGCCGGCTGGGCTGCGCGCTCATTGAGCTATGGGGCATGACGGAACTCGGCGGCCTCGGCACCACGCACGCCAGTCTGGCGCCGGGCCGTCTCGGCTCGATCGGGGTGGCACTGCCCTACATGGAGACGCGGATCGCGGCGCTGGAAGCGGGCGGCGAGGATCCGTCGCGCGGTGAAGTGGGCGAGCTCTGCGTGCGCGGCCCGCTCGTGATGCAGGGCTACTTCGGCAACGCTCAGGCCACGCGCGAGTCGATCGACGAGCAAGGCTGGCTGCGGACGGGCGATCTCGCTCGGCAAGACGCGGAGGGTTACCTGTATGTGGTCGACCGGCGCAAGGACATGATCCTCACGGCGGGATACAACGTGTATCCCGCAGAAATCGAACGCGTCCTTGCGCTGCATCCGAGCGTAGCACTGAGCGCGGTGGGTTCGGTGCCGGACCCCTTCAAGGGCGAGGTGCCGAAAGCCTACGTCGTTCTTCGATCAGGCTCGCACGTGAGCGCGGCAGAGATCCTGGAGCACTGCCAAGAGCACCTTGCTGCATACAAAGTGCCGCGGCAAGTGAAGTTCGTCTCGGACCTTCCGAAAACCAGCTCCGGAAAGATTCTACGACGATCGCTGGCGAGCCTTGAATTCACCTCGGACGCAACGAGTGAAGCTTCGTGAAACTTGCGAGCCTGCAAATCCAAGAGGGGAGAAACCGCTGCCATGCGAGTCGATACGAAACACAACAAGGGCGCTGGCGTGAAGGCGCCTTTCGCGTGCCGTGCTGCAGGGATCGTGAGCGCATGGTCTCGGCAGTTGCGGTGCTGGTCTTGCGGGTCAAAGAATCTGACATCAATAGGGGGACTAATGAGTAGCTTAGATCGCAGTGTGGCCATGGCCCTGTCAGCGGGCCTTGTCGGCTTTTCGGGTTTGGCGGCAGCGCAGGGAGCACCCGTTGCGGCACCTGTTGCGGGACTCGAAGAAATTGTGGTGACGGCGCGGCGGCGTGACGAGAGCGTTCAGGACATTCCTGTTGCCATTACAGCGTTGCGCGGCGAAGAACTCGTCGAACTCGGCGCAAACGGGCTTGAGACAATTGCGAACCGGGTGCCGGGAATCCAGGCTTATCAGGCCTCGCCGGTCGATACACAGTTCTTCAGCCGTGGCGTCTCTACGGGAGCACTGACGTTCGATCAGATTCAGCAGTCCTCAGGGGTCGGAATCTATTTTTCCGAGACCTCCACGGACATCAGCGGGTCGAATCCTAACTTCCAGTTGTTTGATATGGCACGCGCCGAGGTCCTGCGAGGCCCGCAGGGCACCCTGTACGGGGCCGGTGCTATGTCCGGCGCGATCAGGTTTTTGCCTGCGCGGCCCGATCTCGGTGCCTTAGGAATTGAGGTAGGCGCCTCGCTATCCTCTACGGAAAGCGGCGATCTTTCCCAAGTCTACGACGCAACGCTGAACGTTCCGATCGTCAGCGATGTGTTCGGCATGCGGCTGGTCGGATACTCAGCTGACTATGGCGGCGTAATCGACAACGTTGCAACGGGTGAGGATGACTACGATTCTGTTGACGGGCGCGGTGGTCGCGTGTCGTTTCGTTGGCAGCCGAACGAGCGATTTACGGCTGACCTGATGGTTACCCGACAGAATATCGATATGGACGGAATATCCCAAAGTACCGTGTCGCTCCCGGAGCTGCAGTCCGGGACTTTCTTTCGTGCGGATGATCAGAACACATTGGCGGAGTTGTTGATCAGTTACGACCTGGGCTTCGGCGTGCTCACGAGCGTTTCAGGCTTCCTTGAGAAGGATCTCGTGTCTGAACTCGATGTCGCTGCCATTCCGACGCTATTCGGTCTTCCGCCCGGTTCTGCCTATGACTTTCCAACCTCGATTCAGGCCGAATCCTTCAGCCAGGAACTGCGCCTGCAGTCCAAGTCGGGCGGAAAAATCGAGTGGCTCGTTGGTGTTTTCTATAACCAGCTTGATCGACGGTTGTTGCAGACGATTGATGTTCCAGGCGTCGAGGCAGCGCTAGGGTTTCCGGCGGGTCCTGCATTCGGGGTGATCACAGACCGACTATTGTTGACGGATTTCGTGACCGACAACACTCAGCTGGCCTTGTTCGGGCAGATACGTTGGCAGGCCACTGACAAGCTGAGCGTGGCGATCGGTGGACGATACTTCGATGCCGAGCAGGACACGACGTTTGCCGACGCCGGACTCTTCATTGGTGGCGTGTTCGCCGAGCGTCGCAAAGCGAGTGAAGACGGCTTTAATCCGGACGTCAACGTCTCCTACAACATAGATGAGGCGCACAGCCTGTACCTGCAGGCGGCGAGGGGATTTCGCCTCGGTGGCACGAACTACCTGATTCCGCCCGGGCTCTGCGAAGCGGCGCTCACAACTCTCGGGTACTCGGAGGCACCACTGAGCTTCGAATCTGACAGCCTCTGGAACTATGAACTTGGATCCAAGAACCGACTCGGCAACGGCCGGGCAACTCTGAACCTTGCGGCCTACCGGATTGAGTGGTCCGACATTCAGTCAACGGTCGCGCTGCCTTGCGGCTACAACTTCCAGCAGAATCTCGGGAGCGCGCACGTCAACGGTGCTGAGGCAGAGCTTGACGTGCAAGTAATGCCGGCGCTGCGCATGCGAGCGTCCGCTACCTTTACGGATGCGAAGCTGGACGACGCGGTGCCGCAATTGGGGGTCGCCGGCGGTGAACGCACGCCGTTCACGCCCCGCTTCGCGGCGACAATTGGTGCCGACTACACCCGCCCAGTAGGAGGAGGTGCCTTGTTCGTGTCAGCGGACGCCCAGCATGTCGGTGAGCGCAGGACCGGCGTGACGAGCTTGAACACATTTGAACTCGACTCGTTTACGTTGGCGAACCTCCGCTTGGGCTACAGAGGAGAGGATTGGAGCGCATGGTTGTTTGCGAACAACCTTTTCGACAAACGCGCGGAACTGAATCGCGGGCGCAACTCGTTCGCCACCATTCCAGGTGAAACCGTCAGTTATGCGCGTCCGCGCACGATTGGGCTAACGGTGCGCCGCAGATTCTGACGAGCAGGAAGATGTCGGGAGGCGCGACGATGCTGCGCCTCCCGACGATCGCGCGTAGTTGGTTGGCATGGGCAACCCGCTCCGAGGAAGCGCAGCGCTCGAACCGGCTGTACCGTGGAGTGAGTTGACGTGCAAGGTTCTCAGACGGGTCCCCGGGCCGGCAAGGCCGAGATCGTCGCCGTCCGGGCACATGGTATGGGTGGTTCGATTGTTCGGTTGCTCAACGCTGCTGGGGCGGACGTCGCGAGCGCCCGCGGGGTTTGGCACGACGCGCTGAAACTGCGTTTTGCGGGGACGACACACGGTGTCAGCCCGGAGACACGTCGACGGAAAGGATGCGCAAAGCGTTCGTGCATACCCAACGGCGTTCCGTTCGGCGGATTGAGCCTGCCGCGCCTCTGGATGAAGCCCGGTCGAGAGGAGCCAACTTGTGACGAATGAAAGTGTCTCCACTGAGCGTGTTTCGACAGCTACCGGTCGAGGTACGACGCTGGCGGTTGCGGTCGTATTGGCTGCGATGGCGGTCAACTACATGGATCGGGCCATCATGGCCGTCTTGTTGGAGCCGATCGGGAGTGATCTAGGGCTGCCAGATTCGGCATTGGGACTGTTGGCGGGTCTGCCGTTCGCATTGTTCTACGCGCTGGTGGGCGTGCCGTTCGCGCGCGTTGCGGATGTCTGGGATCGCCGGAAACTGATCGCCTTCGCCGTAGCAGCCTGGAGCCTCGCGACCGTCGCTTGCGGGCTCGCGACGGGGCTTTTCAGCTTGTTCGTCATGCGAATGCTGGTTGGAATCGGCGAGGGTGCCGGCACTCCCGCGCTTCATTCATGCCTGGTGGACCTGATTTCCCCCGCGTACCGCCCGATGGCGGCGGGCCTTTTCGTACTCGTCGGCATTATTGGCGGGCTGCTCGGCTTTGCAAGTGGCGGCATCCTGAATGACCTGTTCGGGTGGCGAATGGCATTTGTGATGGTTGGTCTCCCCGGAGTATTGGTAGCTCTGCTCGTCTGGTGGCTAGTACCGGAACACAGAGCAGCGCCGCGCTGGCCTAGTCGCAGCGAGGTGTTAGGCCAGGAAGCGCGCGAAGTTTTTCTTCGTTTGTGGGCGCTGCGGAGTTTCCGTTTCCTCGTCGTCGGATTCACTCTGGCCTACGCAGCTCAGAACGGCATCGGGCAATGGGCTGTCGTGTTCGTCTCGAGGGAGCACGGCCGCAGTGTCTCCGAGGTGGGTCCGATCATCGGGGTGGTTGTGCTGGTACCGGCCGCGGTCGCAAGCATCGTGGGCGGCGCGCTCGGCATGCAATTGAGCCGCAGGTTCGGCATTGGCTGGCTGCTCGGACTGCCGGCATTAGCGTGTGTGTTATCTCTTCCCGGTTACCTGTTGTTTGTGTACGCAGCGGAATGGGCCACTGCGATTGTGGCCCTGATATGGGCATCGCTGGCAGGCAGCACGATGATGGCTCCGATATTCGCAGCGATCTACGCGATCGCGCGTTCGTCCAACCGAGCCACCGTGGTCGCGCTTGTCGCAATATTTACCAACATCTTCGGACTGGGCGCCGGACCACTAATCGTTGGCGTGGCAAGCGATGGCCTCGCGGCAGCCGGCATCGAGAACTCGCTGGCGCACGCGATGGCACTGTCGGCGCTGTTGACCGTGCCTGGCGTTGTCTGTCTGGCACTGGGCGCTCGCGATCTCGGGCGTGATGTGAGTGGGGAGTGAGCTGATCCGGCAGCGGTGCTTGTGCATCAAGGGATCATCTCGTGGCGCGCGAGCGTGACACCGCTTTGAAAGGTCACCGGCTTTCTTCGCTCATCCAACGATGATGCAGCGCGCCATCTATCTCCGAGAGTTCCAACTACGTATGAAATGAGGTTGGGATTTTGACCGCACCCGTAGGCGGTCGGTTGTGT
>JBIITU010000212.1:0-5887 GCA_044340335.1 Steroidobacteraceae bacterium | reverse complement strand
TCCCATCCCTGGGCGGCGCGGCGCACCAGCGCGAAGAACTCGTTGATCGCAGGACCTGATTCGATCAGCTCCACCATGCTGCCCGGAATCTCGTCGGTCTCGAGGTAAGCGAAGCGGATGCCGTTCGCGGTCGCGCCCCATTGCACGGGCTGCAGGCCCTGCGGCGCAAGCCGCGCCAGATGCGCATCGAGCGAATCCGTCATGACACCGACATGCTGCAGACCACCCTGGGCACGACCCGGAAAGTCCTGGTAGATCGAGGGCGCGGGGTTGAGCTGTTGAATCAACTCAACCTGCACCTCGCCCCATTGCGCAAGCGCGACCGACATCTCCACGTTGGCGCGCTGCCCGCGGTAGTAGACGTCGGCGAACTGCACGTTCGACAGTACGAAAAAAGGCCCGAGGCCGATACGACGCAGCCAGTGCTGGATCGCGGCTTCGAGATCCGGCACGACGAAGCCAAGCTGCATGACTGGTCCGAAATACCCTGGCACGATGGCTACTCCAGCCCGAGTTCGGCGACCAACGCGGTTCGCAGCCGGAACTTCTGGATCTTGCTGCTCGACATCGGCCACTCTTGCACGAAGCGCACGACGCGCGGCACCTTGAAGCTCGCGATCTCGCGCTTGCAGAACTCGATGAGTTCACGCTCACTCGCCCGCTGCCCCGGCTTGAGTTCAACGAAGGCTGCAGGCACCTCGACGTACTTCGCATCCGGGATGCCAACGATCTGGGCCAGCTTGACGGCGGGATGCCGGGCAAGCAGCGCTTCGATCTCGGCCGCGGCGACATTCTCGCCGCCCACCTTGAGCATGTCCTTGATGCGCCCGTGGAACATGACCGCGCCATGCTCATCCAGCGAGCCGATGTCGCCGGTGTGGAACCAGCCGTCCGCATCCAGTGCCTGCGCCGACTTCTCGGCGTCCTTGTAGTAGCCCTCGAAGAGCGAGTAGCCACGTACGAACACCTCGCCACGCAGCCCCGCTTTGACGTCCTCGCCGCTCTCCGGGTCCACGATGCGCAGCTCAAGGCCAGGCAACGGCCGGCCCAGCCGCGTGATGCGCCGCGCTTCGGGTTCGTCCCACGCGCCGGTGCAGACCGTGCCCGCGGCTTCGGTCATGCCGAAGCTGCCCACCTGCAGCGCCTGAGGCATGGCTTTCATGATCGGCTCCGCCACCCCTGGCGGCTGCACTGCGAAGTTGCTGTTCATCAACTTCACGCGCGACAGATCCGTCTTCTTGAAGTCGGGGTGGTAGATCAGTCCCTGCATGATCGTCACGAAACTCGGGTACATCGCCGTGACCCGGTACTGCTGCAGCATCTTCAGCGCGACGCCCGCGTCGAAGTAACCCATCGTCAGGTAGGTACCACCGACATCGAAGATCGCCAGCATCGGCAGCACTGCTGCGATGTGGAACATCGGCAGCGGTGACCACATCCGATCGCCGCTTGTCAGCCGATAGCGATGCCGACCCAGGGCGATGCTGTTGCGAACCATCGCCTCGTGAGTGATCAGGCAGCCCTTCGGGTTCGCGGTCGTACCCGACGTATAGAGCATCAAGCCGACGTCTCGCACGCGCGTGCCGACGCGGCTGCGATGCACATCAAGCAGCGAGCAGGACTCAGCGCCTGCGTTGAACTCGCGCTCACCAACGAACCCTGCCGGCGTGCTCTTGCCAAACAGCACAATGTTGCGCAGCTTCGGCGCAGCAGCAACCTTGAGCTCGCGCGGATTGCGATTGCGCGCGAGATCGGGCAACGCCTCGTTCAGACGCTCGACGAAATTCACCGCATCGGCGACCGCGTCGGTCGTGAGGACCGTCGCAAGGTCGCCGTTCTCGATGACGTAGCCGATTTCGTTGAAGCGGTAACGGGCATTGATCGGCACGACGACCGCGCCACAGAACGCGACTGCAAAGATCAGTTCGACGAACTCGACGCAGGTGTGCATCAGAATGCCGACGTGATCGCGCGGCTTGACGCCGAGCGCCCGCAGCCCGCGCGCACGTTGCAGTGCGCGTTCCGCCAGCTGCGCATAGGTCAGCTCGATGCCTGGAAAGACGATCGCCAGCTGGTCGGGGTAACGATCCGCCGCATTCAGCAGCAGGTCGCCGATCGTCGTGACGGAAATTCGAGCGCGCGCCAGATCCTCGCCCGCGTAAGGTTCGAAGGCTGGAACCGAGCTGCGGCGCGGCCGCGAACTCTTGACCACAGCAGCCGCGTGCGACTGGCGCGCAGCCGGTCGTTTAGCCGCCGGCTTGCGGCGCGCCTGACGCGACGCGGCGTATTGCGTCGCCTTGGGCTTCTTGGCCCGCGTGGGCTTCTTGACCTGTTTGCGCTTGACTGACTTCGCCATGGCAGCAGGCCCTGATCAGACTTCGAACGGATCGAGATACTCGCGCACCCAGGTCCCGTCGACGCAGTCGGCGATCTTCGGAGCGAGTTGCGCCAGATGTGGCGTTGTCATGTGGCGATGCTCGTCCGCCTCATTCGCAAACGACTCCACGACACAGTAGCGGCGCGGTTCGCGCAGCTTGAAGAAGTCGAACCAGATCAGGTACGGCTCTTTCTCGCGCACGATCGCCGTCAGTTCGTTGCAGTGCCTGACGAACTCGGCCTCGCGACCCGCCTTTACTGTCATGCGCGACACAAACGTTATGCGTGACACAGTGAACCCCTCTTCAGTCAATGCGCTTGGCGACCGCAGACTACACCCGATCAAGCTGAAAAAAACAGTCCAGCTTGTTTCTTTTTTCTTCGTGCGCTGCTACGGCGCTCCGCGCGCCCTGGCACGCAGATAGTGTCGCAGCGTGTCGAGTTCGCCTGCCCCGAGTTCCTCGAAGCGCGGCATGCCTGCGATCTCGAGGCCGCCCTGCCAAACAACCGCCTCGAAGGCGTCAGCGTCAAGCGCTATCGGCGACGCGCGCAGGTCCGGTGCGTAGCCCGCCGCCACGGCGCCGAGGCCATGGCAGACGATACAACGTTCGGCAAACAGCAACCCACCGGCACGCGCTTTGTCGGCATCGACGACGAACGCCGGATCATCGAGCGGCGTGACCTTGGCGGGCGGCGGTGTCTCGGGCAAGCGAGCCCCGCCGTCCAGCACGAATGTCAGCAAGCGGTGCGGATGCACGCGCGCCTGCCAGCCGTGCTGCGCCGCGAGCGACCCGAAGAACGCGGGAGCGGAACCGCCCCAACCAACAACGACGCTGACGTATTGGCGAGCGCCGACCTGGTAAGTGATCGGTGCTCCGGTGATGCCCATCTTCGCATCGAACGACCACAGTCGCGCACCCGTCGATGCGTGGTAGGCATTGAATCGCCCATCCGACTGACCCTGAAAGACGAGTCCGCCCCGCGTCGTCATCGTGCCGCCATTCCACAGGCCCGGGGTCGACACAGACCACGCGGCACGTTGCCGCAACGGATCCCAGGCAAGCAACGCGCTTTTGCCGGCGTCGGCCGGCGCATCGCCGACCGGCATCACGAGGCCGACATTGAGCTTCGTGCTCTGCATGGCGAACTGCTTCGGATCGACACCGCGATCATCGAACTGGCTCGCCATCTCGAGTGTCGGTATGTACACGAGGCCGGTCTGCTCGTTGTAGGACATCGGCTGCCAGTTATGCACACCCATGGTCGATGGCCACACCAGTGCCGGCGCCTGCTCATAGCGTGCACCGGGCACTTCAACCGGTCGCCCGGTCGCCAGATCGATACGCTCCGCCCAAGTGACCTTGCCGAACTTCTCGGCTGACAGCACCTTGCCTGTCTCTCGGTCGATGACGTAGAAGAAGCCGTTCTTCGGCGCGTGCAGGATCACGGGTCGCGCCCTGCCGTCGATCTCGAGCGTCGCGAGCGTAATGTCCATCGACGAGTTGTAGTCCCACGTCTCGCCGGGTGTGGTCTGGTAGTGCCAGACGTATTCACCCGTGTCGGCGTCGAGCGCGACGATGGAGCACAGGAACAGATTGTCGCCGCCATCAGGACTGCGGACCTTGCGGTTCCAGGGCGAACCATTGCCGGTGCCGATATACACGCGATTGAACTGCGGGTCGTAGGTCATCGCATTCCACGCCTGGCCGCCACCGCCGAACTTCCACCACTCGCCGGTCCAGGTCTTCGCTGCCATCTCCATTGCAGCATTCTCGAAACCATCGGCGGGATTGCCCGGCACGATCCAGAACCGCCAGGCCTGCTTTCCGGTGTTGGCGTCGTAGGCGGTGACATAGCCGCGATTCGCGCCGAACTCACTGCCTGCATTGCCGATGATGACCTTGCCATTGAAGATGCGCGGCGGGCCGGTGATCGTCAGCTCGTTGTCAGGATCCACCGTCTGCGCACTCCACACCTGTTCGCCGTTGCGCGCATCGAGCGCAATCAGTCGACCGTCGGTGGTGCCGACATAGATCTTGCGTTCCCAGTAGCCGATGCCGCGCGGCCCCCAGGTGATGCGCAGCTTGCGTCGAGCGACCTTGGTGACTTCCGGGTCATGTCGCCATAGCAGGCGACCCGTGCGCGCATCCACGGCATGCACGACGCTCTGCCCGACGGTGAAGTAGATGACCCCATCCACTGCGAGGGGTACCGTCGCACCATTGGTGATGCCGGGAAGATCCAGCGACCAGGCCAGCCCCAGCTTCGCGACGTTGCTCGTATCGATCTGCTGCAGCGGACTGGCGAAGCGCTCGCTGTACGTGCGACCGAAGGCAGGCCAGTTGGTGCCATCGGCGTCAGCGGCGATCATCCGATCCGATGACGCGCGCCCCGTCGACTGGCAGCCTGCGACTGCGGTAAGCACAGCGGACAGCAGCACAAGGCCGCACAGACGGTTGCTGAGTTCCATCATCCCCCCTCGAAAACGCGCCGCCATCGGCAACAACAGCGGTTCCCGCTTGATCCTACCTGCGAGACGCGCTTGTTTCACGCACGGTTGGCTGCTGTGCCCCTCGGCGCGCTCACGCTGCCATGGCATCAGACCTTACCTGATCATCGTGATCCTGCTGCTGGCCGCTCCGGTCGCAGCCCAGGGCGCGGTCCCTGAATGGCGCAGATCTTTGCCGGCGCGAACCAGGGCCTGACCGCGTTCCGCGAATGCGGCGGCAAGCTGCTGCTCCATCACGGCCGGGCCGACTGCCACGCGCAACGGAGGAAGGGTGCTGGATTTCGGGTCTGACATGGCTGGCCCCTGGTTGCATTGCAATTGCGATGCCCGCTACTCCGAAGGCGCCCCGCCACGCAAGTCCGGAATCATCCCGAATCTGCTCGACTGTTATCAGGCGCCGAATGCTGACCAGATTCAGGGCCTAACCGGCGTCGAAGGCAGACCACGCTCAAAAGACATTACCGGATGTGAATCATGAGCTTGTTCCATTTTTGCATGGTCAGCATTGGACGCCGGTCGCTGGTCAATCCTCAACGCCGGTTTACCGTGCAGTCGAATTGTTCGAGCCGACGAGGGTCTCTGATACGGCATACCGGAGGAGTCCCACCCACGCTGCAACCGGCAGATCATCTTCGCCAGAAGCGGTTGCGTCAGAAGGCAAATGCCTCGTCCAGAGCCAGGCGAAGTTCGTCAATGCTTTGCGGTTTAGGCAGGAAGCTCACGTTTCGGCCGTCTCCCGAAAACAGCAGAACGACGCCATCGCGGGCGCCATGGTGGCGGGCGAATTCACGACCGTCGGGCATGCCGAGGTGGGCGACCAGAAAGTCGACGCGCCCTGAGTAGTCGTCACGGATTTCGTTCATCAGATACATTACTTCCATGCCGTCCACGTAATTCGAGTCATGTGCCAGCACCAGAGCGGGGCGTCCGGTGCCGATTTTCGTCAGGTCCGTCGAGTAGCCGCCACCGGGGAGTTGGCTCCAGATGAAACTGCTGACGCCA
>JBIITU010000314.1:0-4244 GCA_044340335.1 Steroidobacteraceae bacterium | reverse complement strand
GGCCGGTTCGACGACACCGACTACGACCCAACGGCCGTCCGGGCTGACGCGCGGCGCGCTGACGCGGGGCATCAGCCACAGATCCTCGTGGGTCAGAATGCGCCCGCGTGGCTTGCCCTGCTCCGCACCGGAGGCGAGCGGGGCAGCGAGTGCGAAGCAGGCCAGCGTGCCGAGCAGCGACGCGCCAATGAAGCCGAACCAGGACGACCGTTGTGAGTTCATCAAGGCAACACCCGATGCGCTGAACGTTGGGTTCCGAGACCGCGATATTGAGCCATTGCGCGATCACAGCCAAGCGACGGGAAAGCGCGTCGACGCGCCGCGACGTCCGACCGGGACTAGTCCCGATCGCCCTTGAAGCGGCTGATCTGCAACGGTTGGCCGCGCACGAGTATCCCGCGCAGGTGCTGCAGGACTTTGGGCGAGAGGTCCGCCGGGAGCCGCACCAGCGTGTAGTCGGCGCGGATGTCCACGCCGTTGATCTCACTGCCGTCCAGATCGCCTTCATGCGCGAGTGCGCCGACGATGTTGCCGGGCTGCACGCCGTGGCGGCGTCCGACCTCCAGCCGATACGTTGCCTGCTGCGCATCCGGGCGACGCGGCTTTCCGCCGCTCTTGCCGCCCTTGCCCGCATGGCCTTCGCCCTTGCCGGCGGGCCGCGCGCGCTCGTGGGGGGGCGGCGCGTCGAATCCGCCGTCGCTCGGCGGCGGGGTCGGCGACTCGTGTTTGGCGAGCGCGAGACCCTTGCCGCCGCGCGCCATCGACGCAAGCGCGGCCGCTACGTCAATCACGTCGGCGTCCGTTTCGCGCACGTATTCTTCGATGACGGCACGATAGGTGGACATATCGGCCGACGTCATTGCAGACGTGATCTCTTCCTTGAACTTGGTCGCGCGCCGCTGGTTCACCTCGGCGATCGTCGGCAGGTTCATGACTTCGATCGGCTGCCGAGTGGCACGCTCGATGATGCGCAGCATGTTGCGCTCGCGGGGCGCGATGAACAGGATCGCCTCGCCGCTGCGTCCCGCGCGCCCGGTGCGACCGATCCGGTGCACATAGGATTCGCTGTCGTGCGGCACGTCGAAGTTCACGACGTGCGTGATCCGCTCGACGTCGATGCCGCGTGCCGCGACGTCGGTCGCGACTACGATGTCGATCTTGCCGGCCTTCAGCGCCGCCACCGTCCGTTCGCGCTGCGCCTGCAGGATATCGCCGTTCAGCGCCGCAGCCGCGAAACCGCGCGCTTCGAGCCGCTCTACCAGCTCCACCGTAGCCTGCTTCGTGCGGGCGAAGACCAGCATCGCCTCGAACGGTTCTACTTCCAGGATGCGGGTCAGTGCATCGAGCTTGTGCATCCCGGCAACCAGCCAGTAGCGCTGGCGGATATTGGTGGCCGTCGTCGTCTTCGAGCGGATCGTGACCTCGCGCGGATCGCGCAGGTGCTTCTGCGCGATGCGGCGGATCGGCGCCGGCAGCGTCGCCGAGAACAATGCCACCTGCCGCTCTGCCGGAACGCGGCCGAGGATCTCGTCGATCGCGTCGACGAATCCCATCTTGAGCATTTCGTCAGCCTCGTCGAGCACGACGAAGCCGATCGTGGACAGGTCGAGCGTGCCCCGCTCGAGGTGATCCATGACCCGGCCCGGCGTGCCAACGATGATCTGCGTGCCGCGACGCAGCGCATTGAGCTGCGGGGTATAGCTCTGCCCGCCGTAGATCGGCACGACATGCAGGCCGGGCAGTCGGGCGGCGTACTTCTGGAAAGCCTCGGCCACCTGGATCGCGAGCTCGCGCGTCGGCACGAGCACCAGCGCCTGCGGTTCGCGCCGCTCGACCGCGAGCATCGACAGCAGCGGCAATGCGAACGCGGCGGTCTTACCGGTTCCGGTCTGCGCCTGACCGATCAAGTCCTGGCCGGACAGCAGCACAGGAATCGTCGCCGACTGGATCGGCGACGGCGTTTCGTAACCGACGGCCTCGAGCGCTGCAACCAGTTCGGGTTTGAGACCGAGATCAGCGAATGTGGGGCTGGTGGCGACGAGCGCCTCTGCTTGGGACTTGGGCATGACTTGACGGAATTCCTGGCGCCGGAAACGAAAAGGGCCCGCTGCGTACAGCGGGCCCACCCGGATTAGAATTGGTAGCGGGGGTAGGATTTGAACCTACGACCTTCGGGTTATGAGCCCGACGAGCTGCCAGACTGCTCCACCCCGCACCAGTAGGGGCGCGTAGTGTACAGCTTGCGCGGCCGGGCGCAAGCCCGTCGCCGCAAGGCTTCAGCCGTTGCCGAGCACGCGCGCGCACAGCGTCAGCAAAGCGTTCGGCAGCAGGCCCAGCGCGAGCACTGCCAGCGCATTCAGGCCCAGTGCAGCCCGAACGGTGATTGCGCCGCCGCCGGCGGGCAGGTTGCCGGGATCGTCGAAGTACATCAATTTGACGATGCGCAGGTAATAGAACACGCCGATCACCGACACGGCCGCAGCCAGCATCACGAGCGCGACATGGTTTGTCGCCCACAGGGCCTGGAAGATCTGCAGCTTCGCCCAGAAGCCGACGAACGGCGGGATGCCAGCGGTCGAGAACATCAGCATCATCATCATCAGCGCGAGCATCGGATCGCGCGCGTGCAGGCCCTTGTAGTGCGCGAGCTGGTCGGCCTCGAAACCCGGCCGGCTCGCGAGCACGAGCACACCAAACGAACCCAGCGCCATGAGCACGTAGACGATCGTGTAGTAGAGCGCCGCTTCATAGCCCTGCTCCGTTCCAGCGACGAAACCGAGCAGGATGAAGCCAACGTTGCCGATGGCCGAATAGGCCAGCATGCGCTTGAGGTTGGTCTGCGCAATCGCCACCAGGTTGCCGATGGTCACCGACAACGCTGCGACGATCGCGAGCATCTGCGTCCAGGTGTCGGAAATATTGCCGAGACCTTCGGTCAGCAGCCGGAACGCCAGCGCGAACGAGGCGATCTTCGGCGCAGTGGCCACGAACAGGGTCACGGCCGACGGGGCACCGTGATAGACGTCCGGCACCCACATGTGGAACGGCACTGCGCCGAACTTGAAGGCGACGCCCACGACGATGAAGACGACGCCGAGCACCACACCGAGGCTCGGTTCGGACACAAGCACCTGCGACAGCTCCGTGAATCCCAACGCGCCCGTCAGGCCGTACACCATCGACATGCCATACAGCAGGCAGCCCGACGCGATGGCGCCGAGCACGAAGTACTTCATGGCCGACTCGGCCGCGACGCCGGAATCGCGATCGAAAGCGACGATCGCGTACAGCGACAGCGCCAGCAGTTCGATGCCGACGTACATCGTCAGCAGGTTGTTGGCGGAAACCATGACGAACACGCCGAGCAGCGACGTCAGCACCAGCACGTAGTACTCGCCGCGGTTGATGCCGCGCGCGTCGAGGTAATCGCGCGAGTACAGCAAGGCAACCGCCGTGACCAGGAAACCGAACAGCTTCAGCAGCGTCGCGAGCGGATCGGCGACATACAGGCCGGAGAACAGCTCTACGCGCCCGCCCACCTGGGCCCAGGTCAGCGTGATCGCAGCGCCGATCGCGAGCACCAGCAGCGTCAGTGTCGGCGTGATGCGGCGACCGCGCTCACCGAGGAAGGCGTCTGCGAGCAGCACGACGCAGATGGCGGCTGTCAGGTAGATCTCCGGCAGCGCCGGAGCGAGGCTCGCGAGTGTCGGCACGGGTGTGTTCATAGCGGCAGCTTGCTCAGCGTGATCTGCTCGACGAGGTGCGCGACTGAGGCGCGCATGACATCCAGCAGCGGTGCGGGCCACAGGCCCAGCAGCAGGACGCCTGCCGCAAGCACGCCCAGGATCAGGAACTCGCGCGAGTTGAGATCCTCGAGCGCGGCAACGTGGTCATTGGCAACGGGCCCGAAGATGACCCGCTTGACGAGCCACAGCGTGTACGCGGCGCCGAGGATCAGGGTCGTCGCGGCGAGCAGCGCATACCAGAAGTTCGCCTTGAAGCTCGCGATGATGACGAGGAACTCACCGACGAAGCCGGAGGTGCCAGGCAGGCCTGCGTTGGCCATCGCGAACAGCACCATGAAGGCCGCGAACTTGGGCATGGTGTTGACGACACCACCGTAGGAGCTGATTTCCCGACTGTGCATGCGGTCGTACATGACGCCGACGCAGAAGAACATCGCGCCGGAAACGAGCCCGTGCGAGACCATCTGCACCATCGCGCCATCGATGCCCATGCCCGCG
>JBIITU010000211.1:0-5955 GCA_044340335.1 Steroidobacteraceae bacterium | reverse complement strand
CATCGTCATCAAGGCCTCGTCGGGCCTGAACGAAGACGAGATCAAGCGCATGGTTCGCGACGCCGAGGCGCATGCCGAGGAAGACAAGAAATTCCGCGAGCTGGTCGAGACGCGCAATCGCGCCGACGGCATGGTGCATGCGGTCGAGAAGTCGCTGCAGGATCTCGGCGAGAAGGTCTCCGGCGAGGAGCGCGCCAAGGTCGAGTCGGCGCTGTCCGACCTCAAGGGCGTGCTCAAGGGCGACGACAAGGACAAGATCGAGAAGAAGCTCGAGGCGCTGATGACGGCGTCCGCGAGCGTCGCGCAGCAGGCATACGCGCAGTCGAACCCGCAGGGTCCCGGTGCCGAGGGCGCCGCCGGCAGCGCTGCGGGAGGCACCGCAGGCGGTGGCACGAGCGGACGCAGCGACGATAACGTCGTCGACGCCGAGTTCGAGGAGGTCAAGGACAAGGATCGGCGCGCGTCGTAACGCAGGTCCAGACCACTCATGGCGAAACGCGACTACTACCAGGTACTTGGCCTGGCGAAGAACGCGACGGAGGCCGACCTCAAGAAGGCCTACCGTCGTCTCGCCATGAAGTTCCATCCGGATCGCAATCCGGACGACAAGGACGCCGAGGAAAAATTCAAGGAAGCCAAGGAAGCCTACGAGGTCCTCACTGACGCGCAGAAGCGCGCGATCTACGACCAGCACGGCCACGCGGGCATCGACGCGGCGCGGCAGGGTGGCGGCGGCGGCGGTGGGCCCGGCGGGTTTGGCGGCGCAGAGTTCGGCGACATCTTCGGCGAGGTGTTCGGCGACATCTTCGGCGGTGGGCGGCGCGGCGGCGGCGGTCGCTCGCAGGTGTTCCGCGGCGCAGACCTGCGCTACGGCCTCGAGCTCGATCTGCACCAGGCCGTATTCGGTTACACGACCGAGATCGAGATCCCGAAGCTGATGGAGTGCGAGGTCTGCCACGGCAGCGGCGCAGCGAAGGGCCACTCGCCGGTCACCTGCGATACCTGCAACGGTGCCGGCCAGGTGCGCATGTCACAGGGTTTTTTCCAGCTGCAGCAGACCTGCCCACGCTGTCGCGGCTCCGGCAAGATCGTCAAGAACCCCTGCGACAAGTGCCTCGGCCAGGGTCGCATCCGCAACACGAAGAAGCTGTCGGTCAAGATTCCGGCAGGGGTCGACAACGGTGATCGCATCCGGCTGTCCGGTGAAGGCGAAGCCGGCCGCAACGGCGGACCGCCCGGCGATCTGTACGTCGAGATCTCGGTGCGTGAGCACGCGATCTTCGAACGCGACGGCGAGCATCTGTCCTGCGAAGTACCGGTGTCCTACGCGACGGCGGTGCTCGGTGGCAGCGTCGGCGTGCCGACCCTCGAAGGCGAGGTGTCGCTGAAGGTGCCGGCGGAAACACAATCCGGGCGCGTCTTCCGGCTGCGCGACAAGGGCGTGAAGCCCGTGCGCGGTGGCGCGCGCGGCGATCTGTTCTGTCGTGTCGTCGTCGAAACGCCAGTCAGCCTGAATGCGGAGCAACGCGAGCTGTTGCGCAAGTTCGATGAGTCCTTGCGCAGCGATGGCAGTGCTCACACGCCGCGTGCACAGGGCTTCCTCGATGGCGTGCGGCGCTTTTTCATGGCAGATTGAGCGTCTGGACGGCTCACGCCGTCGTAACGAAAGCCTGCCTTCGAATGGTTCGAGCGATTGTTGCGGGCGCCGCGGGGCGCATGGGTCGCGCCGTCATCGCTGCCGCGCAGTCCCACTCCGGCCTGCTTGTCAGTGCGGCGCTCGAACATGCTGCGTCGAACGCGCTCGGTGCCGACAGCGGTGAACTCGCCGGCGTCGGCCGCAACAACATCGCGGTCGGCGCCGATCTCGACGCGGCACTTGCCACCGGCCAACTGCTGATCGATTTCACGGATGCAGCAACCACGTTGCCGCATCTCGAAGCATGCGCACGGGCCGGCGTCGCTGCGCTGATCTGCACCACCGGACTCGCGCCCGAGGTCTACCGCCGGGCCGACGAGCTTGCGCAGCGCATCCCGATCCTGATCGCGGCGAATACCTCGCTGGGTGTCACGCTGCTGGCCGAACTGGTCCGGCAAGCCGCGCAGGCGCTGCCGGGCGAATTCGACATCGAGATCATCGAGGCGCATCACCGGCACAAGAAGGATGCCCCGTCGGGCACCGCACTGGCACTCGGCCGCGCGGCGGCGGACGGTCGCGCGCAGTCGTTCGAGCGCAGCGCCCGCTGGGCCCGGCACGGGGTCGCGCCGCGGGTCGAAGGCGAGATCGGCTTCGCCGTCGTGCGCGGCGGCGACATCGTCGGCGACCACTCGGTGCTGTTCGCCGGTCCCGCCGAACGGCTGGTGCTGTCCCACCAGGCTACCGACAGGGTCATTTTCGCCCGCGGGGCGGTCGCGGCGGGCGCCTGGCTGGCCACCCAGCCAGCCGGTCGCTACGAAATGCGCGATTTTATTCTTTATAAAACAATGACTTAATTTAGGTTTGGTCCAGAGTTCAGGGTTGGCCTGGTTCGTGGTGAAGGCACTGCGCTGGGGTCTTTTGCCGCAATTCACATGGACAGGGTGGACCCCTCGCTCGTACACTTTCCTTCTAATCCGATAGGCGGGTTAGTCCGTGCAAGGCGGGAGGATGTTCGCGAGAACTCCTCCCGCTTTGTTCATCTGAACCTTGCGGCCGCGAGGCTGCGTGCTACCCAGGCCGTCGGTGACAACTGGGGACATTTGGGGAGGATGAGGGTAGTGATACCAGCAGTGCTTGCGCTCGCGGACGGAACGGTGTTCAAGGGGCAGTCCATCGGCGCGGCGGGAAATACCACCGGCGAGGTGGTCTTCAACACCGCCCTGACCGGCTATCAGGAAATCCTCACCGATCCCTCTTACTCGCGTCAGATCGTCACGCTGACTTATCCCCACATCGGCAACACGGGCACGACGCCCGAGGACATGGAGTCCGCGCTGGCGTATGCCGCCGGTCTCGTGATCCGCGACCTGCCGCTGCGGGCCTCGAACTGGCGCATGACTGAAACGCTGGATGAATTCCTGCGGCGCGGCAAGATCGTCGCGATCGCTGGCATCGACACCCGCAAGCTGACGCGCGTCCTGCGCGAGAAGGGTGCCCAGGCGGGCTGCATCATGACCGGCGACAAGGCCGAGGCAGCCGTTGCGGTGCGCGCGGCGCAATCGTTCCCCGGCCTCAAGGGCATGGACCTCGCGAAGGTCGTCAGCTGTCGCGCGAAGTTCCAGTGGAACGAGGGCAGCAGCTTTGATCGCAAGCCCACGGCGCCGATCCGTGCACACCAGCGACTGCATGTCGTCGCTTTCGATTTCGGCATCAAGCGCAACATCCTGCGGCTGCTTTCCGACCAGGGCTGCCGCGTCACGGTGGTGCCAGCGCAGACGCCGGCCGAAGAAGTGCTCGCGCTGAAGCCCGACGGCGTGTTCCTGTCGAATGGCCCTGGTGATCCCGAGCCTTGCGACTACGCGATCCGCGCGATCCAGCAGATCCTCGAGACCGACATCCCGGTGTTCGGCATCTGCCTCGGGCACCAGCTGCTCGGACTCGCGAGCGGCGCGCGCACCGTCAAGATGAAGTTCGGCCACCATGGCGCCAATCACCCGGTGCAGGATCTGGCGTCCGGCCGCGTGCTGATCACGTCGCAGAACCACGGCTTCGCGGTCGATGAAGCGACGCTGCCTGCCACGTTGCGCGCCACGCATCGCTCGCTGTTCGACGGCTCGCTGCAGGGCATCGAGCGCACCGACCGCGATGCTTTCAGCTTCCAGGGCCACCCGGAAGCCAGCCCGGGTCCCCATGACGTGAAGCCGCTGTTCGATCGCTTCACCCAGCACATGATCAAACGCCTCACGGGCCAGCTGAAGAAGCTCGGCAACATCCGCTGAGTCGAGTGACCGGAAGACCATGCCAAAACGCACAGACATCCAGAGCATCCTGATCATCGGCGCAGGTCCGATCGTGATCGGCCAGGCTTGCGAGTTCGACTACTCCGGCGCACAGGCCTGCAAGGCGCTGCGCGAGGAGGGCTACCGGGTCATCCTGGTGAACTCGAATCCGGCCACGATCATGACCGACCCGAACATGGCCGACTCGACCTACATCGAGCCGGTCAACTGGCGCACGGTGGCGCGCATCATCGAGAAGGAGCGCCCGGACGCGCTGCTGCCGACGATGGGCGGCCAGACGGCACTGAATACGGCGCTCGACCTCGTGCGCGAGGGAGTGCTCGACAGATTTGGCGTCGAGCTGATCGGCGCCTCGCGCGATGCCATCGACATGGCCGAGGATCGCGAGCTGTTCCGCAACGCGATGCGCGACATCGGTCTCGAGAGCCCGCGTTCGGCGATCGCGCGCAGCCTCGAAGAAGCGCTGTCGATCCAGTCCGCCGGCATCTATCCGGTCGTGATCCGGCCGTCGTTCACGCTGGGCGGCTCCGGCGGCGGCATCGCGTACAACCGCGAAGAGTTCGAGGCCATCGTCGCGCGCGGCATCGACGCGTCGCCCAACAGCGAAGTGCTGATCGAAGAGTCGGTGATCGGCTGGAAGGAATTCGAGATGGAGGTCGTGCGCGATCGCGCCGACAACTGCATCATCATCTGCTCGATCGAGAATCTCGATCCGATGGGCGTGCACACGGGCGACTCGATCACGGTCGCGCCTGCGCAGACCCTGACGGACAAGGAATACCAGCGTATGCGCGATGCCTCGATCGCGGTGCTGCGCAAGATCGGCGTCGACACGGGTGGCTCGAACGTGCAGTTCGCCATCAACCCGGAGGACGGGCGGCTGATCGTGATCGAGATGAACCCGCGCGTGTCGCGCTCCTCGGCGCTGGCCTCGAAGGCCACCGGCTTCCCGATCGCCAAGATCGCAGCCAAGCTCGCCGTCGGCTACACGCTCGATGAGCTGCGCAACGACATCACCGGTGGCGCGACTCCGGCCTCCTTCGAGCCGACCATCGACTACGTCGTCACCAAGATCCCGCGCTTCACGTTCGAGAAATTCAAGGGCGCCAACGATCGACTGACCACGCAGATGAAATCGGTGGGCGAGGTGATGGCGATCGGCCGCACGTTCCAGGAGTCGTTGCAAAAGGCGCTGCGCGGTCTCGAGACCGGTCTCGATGGCCTCACGCCCGTGACCCGCCTGCCGCTCAACGAGGAGAGCGCCTCGCAGCTCGCGCAGGATCTGCGCATGCCGGGGCCCGATCGGCTGCTGCAGGTGGCTGATGCCTTCCGAGCGGGCTGGAGTTTCGAGCGCATCGGCGAGTTGTCGCGCATCGATCCTTGGTTCCTCGCGCAAATCGGCGAGCTCATCGAGGAAGAGCAGCGCGTGCAGGCCGAAGGGTTGACTGCACTCGATGCCGCGCGACTGCGCGGACTCAAGCGCCGCGGCTTCGCGGACAGTCGTCTCGCACGGCTCGTCGGTCGCAGCGAATCAGAGCTGCGGGCGCTGCGTCGCAAGCTCGGCATCCGCCCCGTGTACAAGCGCGTCGACACCTGCGCGGCGGAGTTCGCGACGGCCACCGCCTACCTGTACTCGACTTACGAGGAGGAGTGCGAGGCGGAGCCGACGAGCCGGCGCAAGATCGTGATCCTGGGCGGCGGTCCGAACCGCATCGGCCAGGGTATCGAGTTCGACTACTGCTGCGTGCACGCCGCGCTCGCCCTGCGCGAAGATGGTTTTGAGACCATCATGATCAACTGCAATCCGGAGACCGTGTCGACCGACTACGACACCTCCGATCGGCTGTATTTCGAGCCGCTGACGCTCGAGGACGTGCTCGAGGTCATCGACAAGGAAAAGCCCGAGGGTGTGATCGTGCAGTACGGCGGGCAGACGCCGCTCAAGCTTTGCCGCGCGCTCGAGCGCGAGGGTGCGCCGATCATCGGCACTTCGCCCGATTCGATCGACGTGGCGGAGGA
>JBIITU010000210.1:0-5971 GCA_044340335.1 Steroidobacteraceae bacterium | reverse complement strand
GGTTCGCTGCAGACGGCGCCGCGGCAGACGTAGGCGCGCACTGCGCCCGCAGTGCCGGCGGGCTTGCTCGCGAGCGATTCGGGCAGGTCGGTCGCGTCGGCGGGCACCGCGATGATCAGCCGGCGCGGGTCCCAGAGGCGGTCGAGCTCGCGACGCCACTGATCCATGGCTTGCGCGGCGCCGCGCAGCACGATGACGACCGGTGGTTCGAGGTATTCGTCCAGCGCCGTTGCGAGGCTCATGTGGCCGAGCGGATAACGCTCGAGCGGGCGCCAGCCGGCGCGCAGCGTGCGCTCGGCGGCCGCCAGCCAGCGCGGCTCGCCGAGCAGCCAGCCCCAGCGCAGCAGCGCCAGCGCCGCGACGCCGTTGCCGGACGGCGTGGCATCGTCGGCGAAGCTCTTGCTGCGCACGATCAGGCGCTCGTGGTCATCGGCGGTGAAGTAGAACCCGCCCGCGTCGCGATCCTCGAAGTGCGCGAGCAGCGCATCGAGCAGCACGCGCGCGAAGGCGGCTTCGTCGCTGCGCCAGCGCAGCTGCGCGAGCTCGAGCAGGGCGTCGGCCAGCAGCGCGTAGTCATCGAGGTAGGCGGGCAGGCGCGCGTCGCGGCCGCGTGCGGTCGCGAGCAGCCGCCCGTGCTGCCACAGGTCGCGCCGGATCCGTTCGACGGCGCGGCTCGCCGCCGCTTCGAGATCGTCGCGATCGAGCGCGCGGGCTGCCTGCGCGAGGCCGCGGATCGCGATCGCGTTCCAGGCTGTCAGCAGCTTGTCGTCGCGTGCCGGCGGCGTGCGCCGGCTGCGGGCCGCACGCAAGGTCGCGCGGGCGGTATCGAGGCGCGCATGCGCCGCTTCGATCTTGAGCCCGTGCTCGGTCGCGATCTCGGCCACGCTGCGAAACCCGTGCAGGTGCCAGGCCTCGCCCTCGAAGTTCGGCTCGCGATCGAGGCCGAAGCGCGCTGCGAACACGGCATGCTGTCCGGCATCGGGCAGCAGCGCGCGCACTTCGTCCGCGTGCCAGACGTAGTAGCGGCCTTCATGGCCCTCGGAATCGGCATCCCAGCTCGAGTGAAAGCCGCCGTCGTCGTCCTGCAGGTCGCGCAGCAGCCAGTCGGCGGTCTCGGCAGCGAGCCGCGCGAAGGCGCCATCGCCGGTCGCGACCGCGGCCTGCGCGTAGCAGGCGAGCAGCGCGCCGTTGTCGTACAGCATCTTCTCGAAGTGCGGGATCATCCAGTACGGATCGACGGAGTAGCGGAAGAAGCCGCCGCCCAGCTGGTCGAACAGGCCGCCTTCGCCCATGCGGGCGAGCGTCAGCGTCGCCATGTACAGCGCCTGCAGGTCGGGCTCCGCGGCGCCGGCGCTCGCGCGCCAGTCGCGCAGCAGCCGCTCGAGCGTGGCCGGGTGCGGGAACTTCGGCGCGGCGCCGAAGCCACCCCAGTCGCGATCGAAGCGCTGCTCGGCAGCCTGGCGCGCCGCGCGCAGCGGCGCGTCGTGCAGCACAAGCCCGGCGTCTGCCGGCGGCGGCGACAGGTCGGCGAGCGCCTGAGCCAGTGCCGCGTTCTGCGCGCGGATCTCGGGCTGCCGGTCGCGGTAGTACTCGGCGATACGCTGCAGCAGTTCGCCGAACGCGGGCAGGCCGTGACGCGGGGCGACCGGGAAGTAGGTGCCGCCGAAGAACGGCTGCTGGTCGTCATGGGTCAGGAACATCGTCAGCGGCCAGCCGCCGCCGCGCTGCGTCAGCATCTGGTGCGCGATCTGGTAGATGCGGTCGAGGTCCGGCCGCTCCTCGCGGTCGACCTTGATGTTGACGAAGTGCTCGTTCATGACCGCGGCGGTGGCCGGATCCTCGAACGATTCGTGCGCCATCACGTGGCACCAGTGGCAGGCCGAATAGCCGATCGACAGCAGGATGGGCTTGCCGCTCGCGCGCGCGAGTTCGAGCGCAGTCGCATCCCAGGGATGCCAGTCGACCGGGTTGTCGGCGTGCTGCAGCAGGTAGGGGCTGGTCGCCGCGGCGAGTCGGTTGCGGCGCGCGGTCTGATCAGCCATCCGTGGGTCACTGCCGAAAGGTAGAATGGCGCGCACTATAGCCCATTGAAGTTCCATCGAAACCTTGCCACCGCGCTGATGTCCGCCGCCACTGAACCGCCATTCCTGCGTCTGAAACGCGGCGAGGACAAGCGCCTGCGCGCCGGGCACCTGTGGATCTTCAGCAATGAAGTCGACACGGCCGCGACGCCGCTGACCGCCTTCAGCCCCGGGCAGCAGGTGCGCGTCGTCACGGATCGCGGCCAGCTGCTGGGCGTGGCCTACGTCAACCCCGCCACGCTGATCTGCGCCCGCATCGTGGCGCGTGCCGGCGGTGCGCAGGGCGATGCGCGCGTTGATCGGCGCCTGATCGCCACGCGTCTGCGCAGCGCGCTGGCGCTGCGCGAGCGCCTGTATCCGAGCCCGCACTATCGCTGGTGTTTCGGCGAAGCGGACCTGCTGCCCGGCCTGGTGCTGGATCGCTTCGGCGATGTCGTCGTCGGCCAGATCGCCACCGCCGGCATGGAGGTGCTGCGCGCCGAGGTCGAAGCCGCAATCCGCGAGGTGCTCGATCCCGCCGTGCTGGTATGGAAAGACGACTCGGGCGCGCGCGAGCTCGAGGGCCTGCCGCAGGCCGTGACAATCGCCTGGGGCACGCCGCCCGAGGACGTCGAGATCCTCGAGCACCCGAGTCCCGGACGCAGCCTGCGCTTCGTCGCGCCGCTCGGTGCCGGCCAGAAGACCGGCTGGTTCTACGACCAGGCCTGGAACCGCGCGCGCTTCACGCGCTACCTCGCGCCAGGCGCACGCGTGCTCGACGTCTGCAGCTATGCCGGCGGCTGGGGCGTCACCGCGGCGACGCACGGCGCCGCGAGCGTCGCCTGCGTCGACAGCTCGCAGCGGGCGCTCGATGCCGTCGCGCGCAACGCCGCGGCGAGCGGCGTGGCGATCGAGCCCCTGCGCGGCGATGCGTTCGACATGCTCGAAGCGCTGGCCACGGCCGGGCGGCGTTTCGATGCGGTCATCGTCGATCCGCCGGCGTTCATCAAGCGCCGCAAGGAGATCCCGGCCGGGCAGGCTGCTTATCGCAAGCTGAACCAGCTGGCCCTGCGCGTGCTCGCACCCGAGGGCCTGCTGGTGTCCTGCAGCTGCTCGCACCACCTCGAGCCCGAGGCGCTGCTCGCGGCGATCCAGGGCGCGGCGCGCCACGTCGACCGCTTCGTGCAGGTCCTCGAGACTGGCGGCCAGACGCGCTACCTGAAGGCCTACTTCTGTCGGGTGACCCATGACTGACGCCGTCGCGACTCCGGTCATCAAGTTCTTCGCGCCGGTCAACGAGGCCAGCATCCACAAGCTGATGGCTGCGGTCGACGAGCGCGTTGCCGCCGGCGCGACCAGGCTGCTGCTGCTGATCTCCACGAGCGGCGGCTCGGTGTTCTATGGCCTGTCCGCCTACAACTACCTGAAGGGCCTGCCGCTGCACCTGACCACCCACAACTTCGGCAGCGTCGATTCGATCGGCGTGCCGCTGTACTGCAGCGGCGATGAACGCCTGTGCGTGCCGCAGGCGCGCTTCCTGCTGCATCCCGTGACGATGAACTTCAGCGCAGGTGCTTCGTTCGAGGAGGCCATGCTGCTCGAGAAGCTCAAGAGCATGCGCGTCGACATGGACAACTGCGCCCGGGTCGTCGCCGCCAACACCGGCAAGACCGCGCGCCAGGTCACCGCCGCGATGCGCAGCCGCACGACGCTGGACCCGCACGATGCGAAGCACTGGGGCCTCGTGCACGAGATCCGCCAGGAGCTGTTCCCGGCCGGCGCATCGGTCACCTCGATCACGCCGTAGGCGCGGCCCGCGCCGGACGTTTACAATCACACCGATGCTGACCTACCCCGGATTCGATCCCATCGCGTTCTCGCTCGGACCGGTCAGCGTGCACTGGTACGGCGTCATGTACGTCATCGGCTTCGCCGCGGCCTGGTGGCTGGCGCGGCGCCGGGCGGCCCAGCCGGGTTCCACCTGGACTGCCGTCGACGTCGACGACCTGATCTTCTTCGGCATGCTCGGCGTGATCCTCGGCGGTCGCATCGGTTACCTGCTGTTCTACAGCGAAGGCCTGTGGCTGCGCGAACCGCTGTACATCCTGCAGATCTGGAAGGGCGGCATGTCCTTCCACGGCGGCCTCGCGGGCGTGCTGATCGCGCTGGCGCTGTTCGCGCGCCGCCGCAAGCGGCACATCGCCGACGTGTTCGATTTCACCGCGGCCGTGCCCGGCATCGGTCTGTTCGCCGGACGCATCGGCAACTTCATCAACGGCGAACTGTGGGGCAAGCCCACCGAGGTGCCCTGGGGCTTCCTCGTCGACGGCGAAGTCCGCCACGCCACCCAGCTCTATGAAGCTGTGCTCGAGGGGCTGGTGCTGTTCGCCGTGCTGTGGTGGTTCACGTCGACGCCGCGGCCGCGGCTCGCTGCCTCGGGCCTGTTCCTCGTGCTGTACGGCACCGGCCGCACCATCGTCGAGTTCTGGCGTCTGCCCGATGAGAACATCGGTTACCTCGCCGGTGGCTGGTTGACCATGGGCATGCTGCTGTCGCTGCCGCTGATCGTGGCCGGTGTCGCGTTGCTCGCCATCGCCTACCGGCGTCGCGAACCGTCGGGGAACGTCACCGCGGCATGAAGGCCTACCTCGACCTGATGCGCCATGTGCGCGAGCACGGCGCGCGCAAGTCCGACCGCACCGGCACCGGCACGCTGTCGGTGTTCGGCTGGCAGATGCGCTTCGACCTGAACGCGGGCTTCCCGCTGGTCACGACCAAAAAGGTGCATACGAAGTCCATCGTCCACGAGCTGCTGTGGTTCCTGCGCGGCGAGACCAACGTCGCCTACCTGCGCGAACACGGCGTGACGATCTGGGACGAATGGGCGGACGAGAACGGCGAACTCGGCCCGGTCTACGGCAAGCAGTGGCGCTCCTGGCCGAAGCCGGATGGCACGCAGGTCGACCAGATCGCCGAGGTGTTGCGGCAGCTGCGCGGCAACCCGGATTCGCGCCGCATCATCGTCAGTGCGTGGAATGTCGGCGAACTGGACCAGATGGCGCTGATGCCCTGCCACGCTTTCTTCCAGTTCTACGTCGCTGACGGCAGGTTGTCGTGCCAGCTGTACCAGCGCAGCGCCGACATCTTCCTCGGCGTGCCGTTCAACATTGCGTCCTATGCGCTGCTGACCCACATGTTCGCGCAGCAGTGCGATCTTGGCGTCGGTGATTTCGTCTGGACCGGCGGCGACTGCCACCTGTACCTGAACCACCTCGAGCAGGCGGACCTGCAGCTCGCGCGCGCGCCGCTGCCGCTGCCCGAGCTCGCGATCCGGCGGCGGCCACCGTCGATCTTCGACTACAGCTACGACGACTTCGAGTTCCGCAATTACCAGCACCATCCCGCGATCAAGGCACCGGTCGCGGTTTAACCGAAGACGAGCAGGAGAGCCATGACGACCAGCAGCAATCGGGGCGCGCCCATGATCCGCGTCCGCAACTCACGCATCCACGGCAAGGGCGTGTTCGCCACGCGCCGCATCCGCAAGGGCACGCGCATCGTCGAATACATCGGCGAGCGCCTCTCCCATGAGGAGGCGGACCGTCGCTACGAAGACCACGACGAGAACGACAACCACACCTTCCTGTTCATCGTCGACAAGAAGACCGTCATCGATGCCGGCGTCGGCGGCAACGCGGCGCGCTTCATCAACCACTCCTGCGACGGCAACTGCGAGTCGGTGATCGAGAAGGGCCGGGTCTACATCGAGGCGACGCGCACGATCCAGCAGGGCCAGGAACTCGGTTACGACTACGAGATCGGCCGCGAACCGGACGACCCGCCGAACGTCGACGAGATCTTTGCCTGCCGCTGCGGCACGGCGAAGTGCCGCGGCACGATGCTGTGGCCAC
>JBIITU010000209.1:0-5978 GCA_044340335.1 Steroidobacteraceae bacterium | reverse complement strand
AGCATCAGCGCCATCGGCAGTTCGGGCACGCGACGCGTGTTGCGAAAATCGGCGATCGGAATGCGGCCGCTGGCGAAGTCCTCATGGTGGTTCGTGGTGCGGGCGACGAAGTTGCCGCGTGGGTCGCAGATGACCGTGCCTTGATCGCGCGCGCCGGCCGCCTCCGGGAAGCCGATGTTGTCAGGCGTGACCGAATTGCCGACCCCGAGGCAGTAGACCCGGTTGGCGCGGGCGCAGGCGGCCGCGGCGTCCGGGTTGCTGCCGCCGGTGACCGACAGCACGATGATCTCCGCGCCTTTCAATGCGAGACAGGAATACAGCATCGGTTCGACGCCGACTGCGGTGACCGCGATGTTGCCGATCGGCGTGCGCGCAATCGGCAGCGTCGCATCCCAGCCATACATCTCGACGTAGCGGTCGAGTACGTCGTAGACCGTCGTGCCGATCAGCGCGTCTTCACCGAACAAACCAAGGATGTTGCGCGCCTTCCACTGCTTCGAGACGATGCTGCCATCGGGCCCGACGATGACCGACATGTTGATGACATGGTCCGGCCAGTCCTTCTCGCGCGCATAGCAGCCGAAGGAAATGTAGCAGTCGTGCCGCTTGGCGCGCTGGCCGATGGCCTCGACTTCGGGTCCGGGCAGATCGAACGCAATCCTGTTGAGCTCGGTGCGGTTCCAAGGCTGAAAGCCCTGGATCGGAAACTCGTGCAGGCAGATGAGGTCCTGCTTGCCGCCCCACAGCCGCTCGCCACCCCACATTTCGTCGGACCCCTGCGCCTGGTCGATCAGGCGCAGGACATGATCCAGGTTCGCCTTCATCGTGGGCTTGAGGTTCTTGACGTCGACTGACTTCACGCGCGACTGGATCGCCGTGACGCTGATGTTGTCCCGTTTCAGCGGCACGGTCTCGTAGACGCCGTTTTTGGAAACCTTGATGTCGTTCGCCGGCTGGCTACCGCCCGTACCCTGGGCTGCTGCCGGTGCGGCCGCGCCTGCGGCCATCAGGCCCGCCAGTCCGGCGGCACCGGCACCGCCGAGCAGTTCGCGCCGTGAAACGCCTGAATCTGAAAACTTGCTGGACATGACGCTCCCCCCCTTGAAAGTGTCTTGATCAGACACCGTCAGGGAAGGGAGCGTCAACGATGGCCCTAGGCTGCGTCCGTTTACTTCTCGCCGCCGATGTAGCGATCGAGTTCGCGATGGAAGTGGCGGACGCGCTGCTCCTGCTCGCCCCACAGCGGACCCTTGAAGCCGCGCGAGCGGATGCCGCGCTGCTGGATCGGCAGCAGCTCTGAATCCTGGTCGAGCACGTCGCCGAGGTTGGGCTTCTCGCCGATGGGCACGTGGATGACCTGGGGCCGCGTGCGCCCGGTCGTGTCGATGCCGGGGGGCAGGCCCATCCAGCCAGGCACCGTGTAGTTCGGGTCGTCGACCGGCCGGTACAGGATCATCGTTTCGTAATAGAACAGCTCCGGATCGTCGGCGTCCGGCAGGAAGCGCATGATGAACACGCCTTCCGGATGCATGCCCATCTGCACGTTCGGGAACAGGCCAGTCGCCCAGCTGTCGGTGAGCTGGCCGTCGGTGAAGTTCTCGTAATGCTTGAGGCCGGCGCGGCGCGCACGCTCCCGCTTGGACTTCTGGATCGCGGTGCGCACTTCGCGGGCCGTGCCCTTGAACGTGGCCGGATCGATGCCGCCTTCCTTGAGCATGTACTGCAGGTAAGGGTCGACGGTTTCCTGGTCACCGACGCGATGTGACTTGACGCAGATCGGCACGATCATGCGGCTCGCGCCGTTCGGGTAGAGGTCGTACTGCGAGAAGTCTTCCATCACCCCCTGGGTCTGCGGATGCACGTAGGGCAGGTGGTAGGTCTCGTAGAACGCGTCCACGCCCGTCTTCCAGTTGGCCTTCCAGGCGCTCTTGACGTGATGCACGACATGCATCTTGTCGACTTCGTACATCTCGATGTACTCGGGCGGAATGCCGAGGTACTCGCGCAGCGGCGGCGCCTTGCCATCCATGTTGATGAAGATGATGCCGCCGACCTGGTCGCAACGCACTTCGGTCATGCCGGGGCGGTGGGCGATCAGCTTCGGATTGAACGTGTGCTCGTCGCTGATGCACTCGAGCTTGCCGTCGATGCCGAAACGCCAGCCATGGAAGGTGCAGGTGAAGCTGCCGACGCTGCCCCGTTCGTTCAGGCAGATCTTGTTGCCGCGGTGCGAGCAGACGTTGTAGAACGCGCGGATCGCGCCGTTCGCCTGCCGCACGATCACGAACTCCTCGGCGCCCACTTCGAAGGTCACGTAATCGCCTTCTTCGGGGATGTCGGAGGTGACGCCGGCGAGCAACCAGACGCGCGGCCACAGGTTCTGCGTTTCCTTCTGCATGAACTCGCGCGTGTAGTAGCGCGACGGATCCGGCACGTCGAGGCCATCGTCGATGTGCGGCTGCTTCGCTTCCAGCGAGCCCGCGGGCGCGCCGAGGTTCATCGGCCATTCGACCTTGTAATTGACTGCCATGACTATTCCCTCCTCATCAGGCTGCGGCATCTGCGCCGGCACCGGCCGGGGCAAATGGACAAGTGACTTCCTTCTCGACCACGTCGAGCACGAACGACAGCTTCGCCATGCCTGAAATGACCGCCATCGCGGTGCCAAGTTCCAGGATGTCTGCCTCGCTGAAGTGCGCGCGCAGGCGCTTGAACAGGGCCGGCGTCATCTCGCCGTCCATGTTGGTCAGGGCGACCTGCGCGGCGTAGTCGATCACGGCGCGTTCGGCCTCCGTGAACGGTGTCGAGTCGCCGTCGATCAGCGCGTCGATCTGCGTCTGGGTGAAGCCCGCCGCCAGCGCGCCCGGCACGTTCTGCTTGTTGCAGGTGCGGCAGCCGTGCAGCAGCGACAGCTTCAGGCGCGCGATCTGCTTGTAGCGCTGGTCGACCTGGCCGCCGAAGAACACCGGCATGTAGAAGCGGTTCATGACGAAGTCGAGCATCTCGGGATGCTGCGCGAACACCTCGACGAACTCGGCCGAGCCTGTCAGCCCGTTGAGCGTGTCCCAGGCCAGATGCCACTTAGGGTCGAGCCGCTCGCGCGGCGTGCGGGTCAGCAGTGTGTTGCTCATGCGGTCACCTCATTGCACCGAATCTGGGTTTCACCGAACCTGGAAGTAATCGGGCATGCCGCCCGGCCAGACGTCGCCGACCTGGTTGTTGCCGCCATCCACGACGACGACCTCGCCGGTGATGAATTTGCCGGTCGCGGGTGATGACAGGTACACCACCGCCTGCGCGATGTCGAGACCATCCCCGAGCGCGTGCATCGGATTCGAGTAACGGAAGCGCTCGGCAGCGGCGGGCTCGTAGACATTGAGCCCTTCGGTGGCAATCGAGCCCGGCGAGACGCAGTTGACGCGGATGCCGAGCGGCGCCCACTCGGTCGACACCGATTTTGACAGATAGATGACGCCGGCTCGGGCCGCGCAGGTGTGTGCGACCTGCGGCATGCCGCGCCAGACATTGGCGACGATGTTGACGATGTGGCCGGGCCGGCCTGCGTCGCGCCAGCGCTTGGCCGCAGCCTGCATCATGTACCAGGTGCCGTTGAGGTTCGTGTCGATGACGGCGAGCCAGCCTTTGGGACTGAAGTCGATGGCCGCCTGCGGGAACTGGCCGCCGCCGTTGTTGACCAGCGTGTCGACGCCGCCGAAGCGCTGCCAGGTGGCATCCATCAGCGCCTCGACCTGGGCCGGATCGCGGATGGTCATCGGGAAGGTCGCGATCTCGCGGCCCAGCAGGCGCTGCACGCTCGCGGCGGCATCGGCGAGCCGCTCCGCGCGCCGCCCGCAGATCATGACGTTGGCGCCGAGCCGCGTCAGCGCGAAGGTCATCGCGCGCCCGATGCCGCTGCCGCCGCCCGACACGATGAAGGTCTGCCCGGCGAGCAGGTCATCGCGATAGGCCAGCGGCTGCGTCGCGAGCTGCTCGTCGTTCAAGCCCCACTGGCGGTCACCGGGTAGCGCGCGGGCCGTGCTGGCGCCGCCGCGAGCAAGTTCTAGTTGTTTGGGTTCGGTGGCCAATGGATGTTCCTCAGGTCGAGTGCAGACCGAGCACGTTGATGCTTGCGACGTTTCTGTTCGGGATGCCGCCCAGGTTGTGGGCGAGGCCGATGCTGGGTTGCTGCAGCTGCCGTTCGCCGGCGCGGCCGAGCAGTTGCAGGTAGATCTCGTAAGTCATGCGCAGGCCGGTGGCGCCGATCGGATGGCCGAAGCACTTCAGCCCGCCGTCGATCTGGCAGGGGATCGCGCCATCCGCGTCGTAGCGGCCGTCGAGCACGTCATGCGGTGCGCGGCCCTCGTCCGACAGGCCGAGATCCTCCATCAGCACGAGCTCGGTGATCGAGAAGCAGTCGTGCACTTCGATCAGGTCGAGCTCTGCGCGCGGATCGCGGATGCCGGCCTCGCGATAGGCACGCTGTGCGGCGAGGCGCGTCGTCAGCGTGTAGGTGCCGTCCCAGGAGGCGTGGCTCATCTCGACGCCGTTCGACGGCGCAAGCTGCAGCGCCTTGATCGTCACGACGTCGCGCCGACCCAGCGATCGCGCGATCTCGGGCGTCGTGACGATGGCGCAGGCCGCGCCGTCGCTGACACCGCAGCAGTCGTAGACGCCGAGCGGATGCGACACCATCGGGGCCGCCAGCACCTGCTCGACGGTGATCCGGTTGCGCAGGTGCGCCTTCGGGTTGAGCGCTCCATTGGCGTGGCTCTTGACCGAGATGTGCGCCATCGCGCGGCGCAATTCGTCCATCGAATAGCCGTGCTTGGCCGCGTACGCGCTCGCGAGCTGCGCGAACGCACCGGGTGCCGTGCTGCCCGGCAGGTAAAGATCTTCGAAGGTGCCCTTGGTGCGCTCGGGCAGACCGGCGTAGCCCGTGTCCTTCAGTTTCTCGACGCCCATCGCCAGCGCGATGTCGCAGGCACCGGCTGCGACCGCATAGGCCGCGCCGCGCAACGCTTCGGTGCCGGTCGCGCACAGGTTCTCGACACGCGTCACCGGGATGTTCGGCAGTCGCAGCGCCATCGACAGCGGCAGCGCAGATTTTCCGACGTTCTGCTCGTCGAAGAACACGCCGAGCCAGGCGCCGTCGATGCGGTCGCGTTCGATGCCGGCATCGGTCAGTGCCTCGCCGAAGGCTTCGACCATCAGGTCGTCGGAACCGCAGTCCCAGCGCTCGCCGAAGCGCGAGCAGCCCATGCCGATGATCGCCACTTTGTCGCGTATGCCACTCGCCATGGCTGCCTCAGGCCTTCACGGCCTTCCAGAAGTAGCGCCGGAAGCGGCGCAGCGGATCCTGATCCTTGATGCGCAGCACGAAGCGCACGCGATCACCCACCGCGAGCTCGCCGGCGTCGAGGTCGGTGAACTCCATCAGCAGATTGCCACCCTCGGCGAAGCCGACATTGCCATAGACGTACGGTGGCCGGCGCGAATACGCCTGCCAGTCTTCGGTGAAGGTCTTGACCGCGCCGCTGCTGTCGGCGAGGCGGTAGCTGTCCTGGGTGTCGGTGCGGCGGCAATCGGGGTTGACGCAGACGCGGCTGCGCGGGAACTGCACCGTGCCGCAGTCGCGGCAGCGGCCGCCGCGGAATGCATCGAGGCTCTCGTGCTTGCGCCACGCGACGCTGTGCGCCGTGCGATTGTCGCGCTCGGCGCGCATTCCGAACTCGGCTTCCAGCAGGCCACAGTGCGACAGGAAGCGCGTGTAGTGCGTTTCGTCGCGCCGCCGCCCCAGCGCCGCCGCCAGCGGGCGCTGCGTCGCGCGCCAGCCGGGCAGCGCGTCGCCGGCGCGCAGCACCAGCGCATCGACGCCCTGGCCGAATCCGGCCAGCACGATGACATCGCCGGGTTGGGCTTGTTCGAGCGCCGCGACCAGCATCAGCAGCGGGTGTGCGACGCCGGTATCGCCGCAGTCG
>JBIITU010000208.1:0-5989 GCA_044340335.1 Steroidobacteraceae bacterium | reverse complement strand
TCGGACAAGCGCTACTACGGTCAGGTCTTCGTCCAGAATCTGACGGACGAGAAGATCGCGGGTTGGCAATTCACGATCAATTTCGTCGGCACCCGTTCGACAGCCTGGGGCTCGCCGCCCCGTACGTACGGTGCGCGCTTCGGCATCAACTTCTGAGATGCGAGTTCGCCGATGGAACAGGGCGTCGGGGTGGTTCGCGGCGGTGCTGCTGTCGCTGGTGGCGTCTCACCCCGAGTTCGCCATCGCTGAGTCCACCTGCGGTGCGCCGGCACTCGCTGACCTGGAAACGGCGAACCGGAAATTCGAGGCGGCGCATCAGTCCGGCGACGTCGCTGGACTCGATGCGTTGCTCGCCGACGACTTCGTCCTCTACCACAGTGGAGGACTGCAGTCGGAAATCGAGACCCGCGCTACGTATCTGAAGCGCATGTCTGCGATGCCGGCGGGCCTGTTCCTCAGTCGCGAACTGAAGGATACCGACAGCAGGCTCTACGGCTCGATTGGGCTCGTCGCCGGTCGCATCGTCACGCGCTCGAAATCGCAGTGGACTCGTGGGCGCCTCAAGGAGTCTACCTACCATTACCTGCGGGTGTTTCGCGCGGACCATTGCCAATGGCGGATTGCCGCGTGGCATTCCGGGTGGGCAGCGGCGGACCGTCGCGACGTGCAGTTCATCGATGCGTACCTCGCGGTCTATCCGCCGGACTCTGGTCCCGCTCAGTCCGCAGCCACGCTAGGCGCGCGAACGTTCGACGAAGCCTGCGCGAGCTGTCACCGAGGGGCAGGTGCTTTCGGGGCACCGGGTGTGGACGACGTCGGGTACTGGCGCCGCCGGACTGGATCGATGGAGCAGCTTTACTCGAATGCACTGAAAGGCATCGTGGCTTCCAAGTCTGTCATGCCTGCCAAGGGCGGAAGACCCGACCTGTCCGATGAGGCCGTGCGCGCGGCCGTGGACTACATGGTCGAGCAGAGTCGATCGGCCGGACGAGAGGCCAGTCGATGATGCCCCGCCCGCAGAGGCGGCCTGGCGTGCCTTGCCGCGCCGTTCCGTTCGCTGCTGCGCTCGTTGTGTTATCGCTGCTCCAGGTCGCGGCGCCACTCGCGGCGTCCGAGACCCTGAGTCATGTCCTGACTGTCAGAAAGGAGGGAGACGGCCGCGGGCGCGTGACCGTGGAGCCCCAGCTGGAGCGCTACCCATCTGGTACGGTCGTCACTTTGACGGCAGTTGCTTCCGGCACCAATGTGTTCAGAGGCTGGTCGGGTCCCGTGTCTGACCGGAATCGGGTCAGCGTGTCGCTGACGATCGACCGGGACACGGAGATAGTCGCGAGCTTCATGGCTTCCCGCCTCGATCCGATTCCATCCCGAATCCGGACGAGCCGTATCAAGGCGGGGCTCGAAGAATTCGCTCGCATCCCGTCTTCACTCGACAGAGTGGCCGGGCTTCCGGTCGATCCAGCCCAGCGCACACGGGGCTACTATCCCGCAGCCCGAATCAATTCCCTCAAGCCGTTCAACGATGGTTCGGGTCGGCTCATCGTTTCTGACCAGCGGGGCATGCTCTACGTGCTGAGCGCGCGCGGTGCTGTCACTCCGTTCCTGGACGTGCGCGCGCGGATGCCGGAGTTCGTCGACTGGCCGGGGCTCACGGCAGGACTCAACGCAGTGGCGGTCGCCCCTGATTTCGCATCGTCTGGCCGGTTCTACACTGTCCACACGGAACGTCCATCCAGCCGGCGCGGCATGTTCCGACCGCTGCCCGGGCAAGTCCCGGTCGGGCACTTTGTGCTGATGGCGTGGACCGCAAGCGATCCGGCGGCCAACCAGTTCTCCGGAACTTCGCGCGAGGTTCTACGGCTCGAGGCCCCGGAGTTCCAGCATGGCATCCAGGACGTCGGCTTCGACCCGAACCGTCGCGTGGGTCAACCTGGATACGGCATGCTCTTCCTTCTGGTGGGTGATGGCACCAGTGTCTGGCAGGGGTTTCCAGCCAACATCGATAGGCCCGACTCCGTTTTCGGTACTGTCCTGAGAATTGATCCGCAAGGAACCGATGCGCCAGGCGGTGCCTACGGCATCCCAGTCGACAATCCCTACGCGTCATCCGAGTCTGGCCGCATGTACCGCGAGATCTGGGCCGCCGGGTTTCGCAACCCTCACAAGATGAGCTGGGATCGCGGCGGCACCCAGTCGATGTTCGTCAGCGACGTCGGCGAGTCCAATCTCGAAGAAGTGAACGTAGTGTTCGCGGGTCGACGTTACGGCTGGCCGCATCGAGAGGGAACGTGGATTGTCGATCCGGACGGCGACCTGAGTCAGCCGCAGCCACAGCGCGCGCCGGATGATCGCGCGTTCCTGATGTATCCGGTCATCCAGTTCGATCATGACGAGGGCAGCGCCGTGTCGGGCGGGTTCGTCTACCGCGGTTCGTCGCTTCGTGATCTGTTCGGCATGTACGTGTTCGGCGATCTCGGCGGTGGGCGCGTACTGCTCGCCAAGGCAGCGAGCTTTGTGCCGGGTAAGCCGGCTGAAATCACCGAGCTGCAACTGGTGTCGCGCGGAAGGCGTACGACTCTTTCAAAAATCGTCGGAAGTCCCCGCGTGGACCTGCATCTCGGATCCGACGCTGCCGGCGAGATTTACCTGCTCTCGAAGACCGATGGCGTGATCCGTCGTCTGACGAGACCACAATGACCGATGCCATCGAGTACCTGAACCATGAACCGTGACTCTTCGACGCCCGTCCGTCTCGACATATCCGCCTATCGGGATGCCGCGAGCCGGCTTATCGGCGAAGCACTCGTCGACCGCTCAGCGTGGAACAAGCTTGCTTACCTCGGTGACACCTTCGGACATCGGATGAACGGCTCCAAGGGTCAGCAACTCTCCATCGAGTGGGCGCTCGCGGAGATGCGTCGTGAGGGTCTGGAGAACGTGAGAGCCGAACCGGTCATGGTGCCGAACTGGATTCGGGGCCGCGAAAGCGTGACGTTGCTCGATCCGACGCCGCGGGAACTGGTGATGGCCAGCTATGGCAACAGCGTCGGTACTCCGCCAGAAGGTATCCGCGCGGAGGCCATCGTCGTCGCGTCCTTCGCGGAACTCGAGGCACGGCGCGAAGAGGCTAAGGGTCGGATCGTCGTCTACAGTCCTGCGTGGACTCCGTTTTCCCACGACGAAGCCTGGGAGAACTACCTGAAGCTTCGCGAGTTCAGGATTTCCGGGCACGCGGTTGCAGCGCGACTCGGCGCCGTTGCGGTACTGCTGCGTAGCATCTATCCGCCGCACGCCCGACAGGCCCACACGGGAGCGCTGACCTACCAGCAAGGTGTGCCGCGCATACCTTCAGCGGCGCTCGCGCCCGAGGACGCTCTCATGCTCGAGCGCATCCATCGTCGAGGCCATCGCATCGAGCTACAGCTCGTCATGAATGCGCGCACAGAGCCCGATGTCGAATCGGCGAATGTCGTTGGAGAGATCATCGGCCGGGAACGTCCCGAAGAGGTCATCGTGCTCGGGTGTCAGTACGATTCCTGGGACAACGGCACGAGTTCGCTCGATGATGGCTGCGGTGCAGTCGTCGTCTGGGAACCCCTGCGTCTGATGCAGCGCCTTGGAATTCGTCCGCGCCGCACGATCCGGACGGTTCTATTCACGAACGAGGAGAACGGGGGAAGCGGTGGCATTGGCTACCGCGATCGGCATCGCGCCGCACTGCAGGATCATGTGGCGATGCTCGAAGCCGACAGCGGCGTGATGCCGCCGATGCACATGCGGATCTCCGGCACTCCGTCTGCAATCGACATCATGAAAGGTGTCGATCCGCTAATCGAGAACCTCGGGCTGGGGTCCACCCAGACGCCGGTCAGGATCGGTACAGCGGAAGATATCCACGCGAGCGTCGAGGCCGGCGATATTCCGAGTCTGACGCTGCAGGGCAACAACGAGACCTATAGTGTCTATCATCATGCCGGTGGGGATATGCTCGAGGCCGTGCCGCCGCTCGAACTGGCTCGCGCCACCGCCGCCGTGGCTGTCGTGGCCTATGTGCTCGCGGAGATGCCGGAACGGTTGCCTCGCGGCAAGGGAGAGGGCGCGCGTGGTACCTACACGGGTTGACGGTGGATTGTCTTGATCGTTCCGAACAGCGCATGCCCGGATACATCGGTCGAGACCCGCAAGGACTTTCCGATTGCCGAGCAGATTGCCTTTCTCGACAACGCCTTCATCGCGCCGATCCCGGCGCCAGTCCGGCGCGCCGGCCAACAGTGGCTGGACGACCGCGCGATGTCCGAAACCGATGTGTATGCCATGCTCGCCGCCGTCGAGGAATCCCGCCGGCTCTTCACTGGCTTCATCGGGGCTGATCCTGACGAGATAGGCTTCCTATACACCACCAGCGAGGCAGAGAACATCGTTGCGAGCGCCCTGGACCTGCGGCCGGGGGAGAACATCGTTACCTGCGATCTTGCCTACCCGCACGCCACGGTGCTCGGCAAACACCTCGAGAAGACTCGCGGGATCGAGATGCGGATCGTGCGACATCGGAACGGGCGCATCGATCCGCAGGACTACGATCGGCATGTGGACGCCCGTACTCGCTTGCTGATGATTCCGTGGGTGTCGAACATCAACGGCTTCCGCCACGATGTGCGCGCCGTTGCGGAGGTGGCCCATGCATCCGGTGCCCTGGTCATGGTGGATGCGATCCAGATCGTCGGAACGGAGCCGCTGGACGTCATGCGGGAACACATCGACGTTCTGTGCAGCGGTACCTACAAGTGGCTGATGTCGGGTTGGGGTGTCGCGCCATTCTACGTGCGCCGCGATCTCCTTCAGCGCCTGACGCCAGACCGTCACGGATGGCAGAAGGCCTTGGCTGCGCCGCGTGGCGACTATCAGTACGTGGAGCGCGAGACGGCGGCGAAGTTCGAATATGCCAGTCCAGCGTTCGATCAGTACCAGACGCTGCGCGTCGCGTTGAAGTATCTGCTGGACATCGGCCTCGATCGAATCAGGCTTCATTCGCGCAGGCTGCTCGCTGAGGCGCGCCGTTCGTTGGAGCTCGGTGGCTTCGCCATCTTCACGCCACCCGGCAACGAAGCTCCCAACCTGTCGTTCTGGGTCGGGGCGTCGGAAAAGGAAGTAGACCGACTGTTCAAGGCACGGGGCGTTCGTGTCGGCTTCGCTTCCGGATCACGGACCTCCGAGACCTACGGAACGAATCCCGAGGTCTGCCGTGTCAGGATCTCGCCTGCGCACTACAACAATGACGCCGATATCAGGAGGTTCCTGGACGTGGCGACGAGTTTGCCGCGCCATTCCGTCCCTGAGCAGTCTGCATCGTGATGTCAGAGTCATCCGGACGCGCGGAGTTCCGGCGCGGATGGCGTCCACTTCTGGCGGCGTCGATCGCCGTCTCGTTCAGCAGCACCATGCTGCCGTTCAACACGCTCGGCGCGCTCGTGTCGCCCCTGGAGGCCGAGTTTGGCTGGGATCGCGGCGACATCCAGTTCAGCTATTTCCTGTTCACGGTTCTGAGCGGCCTCAGCTATCCTGCGGTGGGTGCGCTGATCGACCGGTTTGGTGCGCGGCGCGTCGCACTGATCGGTATGCCGGCATTCTCACTGGCCTTCGCTGCCATCGGTTTGGCAGGCCCATCCCTTTCGGTGTTCTACGCGCTGTGGATGCTGACGGGGCTCTTGGGCGCCGCGGCAACGCCCGTGACGTTCACGCGTGTCGTCAATGAGTGGTTCGTCGTACGCCGCGGACTGGCTCTCTCGCTGACGTTGCTGACAGCCGGCCTGTTTGCATCCGTGCTGCAGGTCAGCTCGACGCTGCTCGTGCATTCCATCGGTTGGCGACTTGCGCTCTTTACGCTGGCCATCGTTCCATTGGTGTTGGCGCTCCCGCTGATGTTGGCGTACTTCCGTTCGCCGCCGACCGCGATACCCGGCGCGGGTGGAGGAGCCGGGACGAGTATTGT
>JBIITU010000013.1:0-22022 GCA_044340335.1 Steroidobacteraceae bacterium | reverse complement strand
TGACCGTGCGGATCTTCGCCTTGGTGTCGTGTTCCCAGAGCAGCTTGCCACTGACGCCGTCGTAGGCGCGCACGAAGCCGTCGAGATGGCCCGCGAACACGGCGCCCGGCGTGGCCGTGATCGCGGCGGAAATGCCCGGATCGCAGAACTTCAGCCCCTGCGGGCAGACGTTCTTCTGGATCGTGCTCCACAGCACCTTGCCGGTCGCGGCGTCGATGGCGTGCATGCCAGGGCGCGCGAGCGCCGGATCCAGGAAGTCACCGTTGCCAGTGTCGTTCATGTCGTTGATCGGCACGTACAGCCGCGTGCCCTCGGCCGCCATGCCGAAGTGCACTCCGCCCTGGATGCTGCCGCGACCGACGCGCGCGGTCCAGAGCAGCTTGCCGTTCGCATCCGGATCGAGGCCGAACACACTGCCATCCTTGTGGCCGGCGAGCAGCACCTGCCGTGGCGCGGCGCCACTGCCCACGTTGGCGAGGATCATGCTCGCGCCGTGATCGAAGTCCGGGCCATCTTCGGCCGGACAGTTCGGATTGTTGTCCATCATGCAGGCGACGTTCCACGCATCGCCCGCCGTGCTCTGCCGCTGCCACACGCGCTTGCCCGTGCTCATGTCCACGGCCATGATCGCGTCGCTGTTGTTGTCGGCCGGCGACGAGTAGTTCTCGCCGGTGCCGAAGTAGATGACGTTGCGACGCCGGTCGATCGCGGGGCTGGACCAGATCGGCGCGCCTGACGGCGACAGCACGCGCGTGCCGATCGACGTGCGGCTGGTCTCGCGCGGCGTTTCTGGAATCGAGAAGTGTTCCCAGAGCGTCTCGCCGCTGCGCGCATCCACCGCGAGGATCTTGCCGCGGAACGTGCAGCACTCGTATTTTGGATCCGCCGCCGGAATCACTTCGAGCGACGACACTGGTACGAACAGCCGGTCTTCGAACAGCGCCGCAGTGCCAGTCAGCGTGGCAGCAGGATGTTCATCGGCCTTGCGCGACCAGATCAGCTCGCCCGTCAGTGCGTTGACAGCATAGAGCCGCGCGACGATGTCGCCGAAATAGGCGACCGGCGGACTCGCCTTCGTCGCGGGTGCAGTCGACAGCACGATCGCCGTGCGCACTTCGGCTGCCGCCTGGAAGCGCCAGCGCTGGCAGCCGGTCGCAAGATCGAACGCGTAGACGCTGCCATCCTGGCTGCCGACGAACACGGCGCCCATGCCGACGGCCGGCTGCGAACGCGCGCGCAACGCGCCCGGGAAACCGTAGGCCCACTTGAGTTTCAAGCGCCCGATGTCCTTTGCCTCGAGCTGCGCGACGTTCGCGGGCACGAAGCGCGCGGTGTCGTGGCCCCAGCCGACCGCCGCCGGTGGGCGCGCGAGGTCGAACTGCGCGGCGGGCCCTGTGCACTGCGGCGCGCTCGCGACAGCGCGCGGGTCGGCATCGGCCGGCTCGCGCGTGATGTACTCGGCGATGTGGCGCTTCTGCTCGGCGCTGAGCGCGACACCCTGCGCCTGCATCAGCCCGTTCTCGAGCGAGCGCACGATCGCGCGCGGGCTCATCATCTCGAGCCAGGTCAGGTGCGGCGCCTTCGGCACTGCACCGTTGTGGCAGGCCGCGCATTGCTCGGCATACAGCGCTGCACCCGGCATCTGGTCGCGCGGGCCGAAGTCGACGGTCTTCGCGACCATGTCGTCGGTGGATTTCAGCGTGGTCGGTTGCGACGCTGCCGATGACGGCGCAGCTTGCGGCGCAGCGGGTTCTGCGGGCGTATCCGGCGGCTGCACGAGACTGCAGGCTGACAACACCACGGCCGTCAGGGCCGCCACGGAGAATCTCCAGACCTGTCCATCACGCATCGCGCATCCCCCCGGTTGCCGTTCGCGAACGAAAGCATGATAGTGACCCCCGGCCTGTCCGGACAAGTTCATCGCTACGGCGGTGCGGTCGGACGCACGAACATCACGTTGAGGGGGGTCTTGATGATGTCGACGCTGAACACCACGCATCCGCTGCACACCAGCCCGCATCGGCTGAAACTCGCGATCTTCGGCCTGAACGTCAGCCACGGTTGCTCCATGACCGACCGGCCGGATGTCCTGAAGGTCGAGTGGGACGAATCGAAGCGCATCGCGCAGGCGGCCGACAAGCTCGGCTTCGAGGCACTGATCCCGGTCGCGCGCTGGAAGGGCATGGGCGGCAACGTCAACTTCAACCACCGCAATTTCGAGACCTTCACCTGGGCCGCAGGCCTGTCGGCCGTCACCGAGCGCATCTCGATATTCGCGACGTTCCATGTGCCCACCGTGCACCCGGTGCGCGCGGCCAAGGAAGTGGCGACGATCGATCACATCGCCGGCGGGCGTTTCGGCCTCAACATCGTCGCGGGCTGGAACGAGAAGGAAATCGCGATGTTCGGCATCCCGCAGAAGGAGCACGACACGCGCTACGACTACGCGGATGACTGGATCAACCTGTGCCGCGAACTGTGGACCCGCAAGGGCGAGTTCGACTACGACGGCCCGTTCTTCAAGTCGCCGGGCTGTTACTCGGAACCGAAGCCCATCCAGCCGGGCGGCCCGGTCATCATGAGTGCCGGCAACAGCTCACGCGGCCAGGAGTTTGCCGCGAAGAATGCCGACCTGAACTTCGTGATCGCGCAAAGCGCGGAGGCCGCCGGCCAGATCGCCGCGAAGGGCAAGGCGCTGGCGCGCGACAAGTTCGGCCGGCAGATGCGCGTGTTCGGCCAGGCCTATATCGTCTGCCGTGAGACCGAGAAGGAAGCGCGCGAGTTCCACGATGACTACGTGCAGAAGCGCGGCGACTGGAAGGGCGTGCGCAACCTGCTCGACACGCTGATCCCGAACTCGCAGAGCGCGCTCGGCCCGGGCTGGGAGGCGTTCGCCGCGAACCTGATTGCAGGCTACGGCGCGATCCCGCTCGTCGGCACGAAGGAGCAGATCGTCGACGGGCTGATCAAGTTCGCCGACGCGGGGCTCGATGGCCTGACGCTGAGCTGGGTCGACTACGAAGCCGGCCTCAAGCAGTTCGGCGAGGAGATCCTGCCGCTGATGAAGCAGGCCGGGTTGCGTCAGTAGCCGCAGCAGCGCTCACGCGCGCGGATCAACCTCGATCACGAGCTCGCGCCCGTCCCAGTTGGCGGCGAGGCGCTCGACGTCGCGATACAGCGCGTTGAGGCCTTCGCTCGGCCAGTAGACCTCGACGAAGTGGCCGAGCATCGCGCGCGCATCGACATAGGCGGCGCCGCGCCCTGAGGCCGTGCGCAGCTCGGTGACTACCGGAAAACCCGCGCTCGCGTAGTCCGCGAGCACGCGATCGTAGTCGTCGGGAATCACCGCGACGTGATGGAAGCCCTCCTCGCCCGGCGCGAACATGTCGTGGAACGCGGAGCGCGACGCGCAGTGCTGCGTGACGAGCTCGACCATGATCGGGCCCGCCTGCACATAGGCCGCAGAAATGTCGAGCTGCGCGGGCTGGCCACGGTAGCTGACCGACGGCAGCGCGATATGCCGGCGCACCATGAATGGACCAATGCCCCAGAGCCGGTGCCAGCGCTGGATCGCGTCATCGAGATCATTGACGTAGTAGGCGTTCTGGATCGTGCGGTGGCGGAAATTCATCGGGCAGCTCCGTGTGCGGCAGAGACGGTTGTAGGCGGCTGCGGATAGCGGCCCAGCGCCAGCAGGATCACGGCGCCGAACAGGAACAGGCCGGTGGCGATCAGGAAGCTGATGTCATAGCTGGCCGTCACGTCGAACACGCGCGCGAACAGCATCGGCGCCAGGCCGCCTGCAACGGCGAGGATGGCGTACAGGATCGCGTAGATCTTCGCGTAGTGCGCGAGGCCGAAATAGCGTGCCGCGAAGAACGCCATCAGGTCGAGCTCGGCGCCCGCTGCGAAGCCGATCAGGAATGCGGCTATCACGGCCCAGGTGAAGTCCGGCGATCCCATCAGGATCACGCAGCCGATCGCCGGCAGCGACAGCGACACGACGGCGACGCCCGGTGCCCAGTAACGATCGATGAGCCAGCCGACCACCAATCGCCCGAGCATGATCGAGAAACCGTAGACGCCCTGCACGGTCGCGGCGGTCGCAGCGGTGAAGCCCTGGTCCGTCAGCGCGGCGATCAGGTTCGGGCTGATGCCCGACACGGCCAGGTAGATCGCGAAGATCGACGCGCACAGCACCCAGAAGCGATAGCCGCGCACCGCCTCACCGAGAGTCAGGCCCCAGTGGGCCACTGGCGCCGCCGGCGCGACGGCACCGTCCGCGACCGACTCCGGCTCGCCCGGTTGTCGCGGCCGGAACCAGATCCAGACAAACGGCCCGGCCAGCAGCAGCGGCAGCAGCCCGATGCCGACATAGGCACCGCGCCAGCCGAATTCCTCGATCAGCCACACGGTGTACGCCGGCGCGAACATCGCGCAGATGCCGGTGCCCGTCAGCGTGAGCCCCAGCGCGAAGCCGCGCTGCTTGTCGAAGCTCTGTGCGATCGCGCGCGTCCAGGTCACGGGTGTGGTGCCCGCGCCGAGCAGTGCCATCGCCGCGTAGGCGAGGAAGAACATCCACAATTCGCCGTTCATCGTCGCGGCGAAGAAGAAGCTCAGCGACAGTCCGACCAGCCCCGGCAGCACCAGCGCGCGCGGCCCGTAGCGATCGCTGAGCGCCCCGATGAAGGGCGCTGTCAGCGCGCCGAGACCCGAACTGAACAGGATGCCGAGCTGCACGTCGGCGCGATCCCAGCCGAACTCGGCGGTCAGCGGCTTGACGAGCGCGCCGATCGTATAGAACGGCAGCACGATGGAACTGCAGATCACGCCCATGGCCGAGGCGTACAGCAGCCGCCAGTTGCGACGGATTTCGCTCTGCATACGGCCTCAGATTGGCAGCTTGGTCGTGTATTTCACGCAGGACAGCGCGAACGAGGAACTGACGGCGGTGGCACCGGGCAGGTGCACTAGCTTGGTCTTCAGCAGCTGGTTGTAGGCTTCGACGTCAGGCACCACGACCCGCAGGTGGAAGTCCTTGTCGCCGGCGATCGCGTAGCACTCCATGATCTCGTCGATCTCCTGTACCGCGCGTTCGAAGCGCTTCAGCGTAGTCTCGTCATGCCGCTTCAGGGTGACGGCCACCAGCACGGAGACGCCCAGCCCCATCGTGTGCTGGTCCAGCAGCGCGACGCGGCGTGCGATGATGCCGGTGCGCTCGAGCCGCTGGATGCGGCGCCAGCAAGGGGTGTACGGCAGCGCAACACGCTCAGCGACGTCGGCCACGGACCGGTCGGCGTTGTCCTGCAGCACGCGCAGGATCGCAAGGTCGGTGTCGTCGAGACTGGCCGCGGATGATTCTGTCCGGCTCATCACCCCTCCCGGATCTTTTTTGCGCTCGACTCGCGCCTGCCGCAGGCAGTTTAGCGCTTGCTCGACCGCGAGCGCAGCGTATCATCGCATGGTCATGGATTCATAATGAGCCGCCGCGCGCGGCCTTCTGTGAGGGGGAGAAGCGATGAGCACCGTCACCGTCACCGGTTACAAGGAAGCCAACCAGACGCTGGCCCTGGCCGATCTGAAGCAGTCCCTCTACGACGAGGGGCGGATCATGTTCGATCGCGTGCTCGTCACGCTGCACGGCGAAGACCATCGCCAGCGGCGGCTGCTCGAGATGAAGATCTTCAAGAAGGATTTCTTCAACTACTACGAGAAGCAGGTCCTGCCGCCCGTGGTCGAGCGCACGCTGGCGAAGTTCCTGCCTACGGGTCGCGCTGACCTGCCGGATTTCGGCCGGCGCGCCATGCTCGACCTGACAGCCGATTTCGCCGGCATCGACCGGCCGCAGAACAGCGATGCCGAGCGCGACGAGCTCGTCGGCATCATCCACGGCCTCGGTGCCGCCGCCACGCTGGGCCAGTACTCGGGCGACCGCGAACCCGTGCGCGAGCTGGTCCGCCGCACGCTGAAGCAGTTCGACGAGCGCTTCTTCACGCCGTCGGCGGCCCGCCGCCAGGCCCTGATCGAACGCTTCCGCAAGGGTGAGATCGCCGAGAGCGAACTGCCGCGCGACATCCTGACCGTGCTGCTGCGCAACGAGGATGGCATCGACCTGCCGCGCGACATGATCATGCGCGAAACGGCTTTCTACTACCTCGCGGGCGCGCACACCTCGGTGCACTCGCTGACGCACGCGATGCACGAGATGTTCACGTGGGCGGCCAAGCATCCCGAGGATGCGGCCAAGATCAAGAACGACCCGCTGTTCGTGCAGCGCTGCGTGCACGAGAGCCTGCGGCTGCATCCGTCGAGCCCGGTCGCGAAGCGCAAGCCGATGTGCCCGGTGCACATTCCGACCGGCGAAACGGTGCAGGGCGACGACGAAGTCGTCATCGACCTGTTCAATGCGAACCGTCAGGTTGGCACGTTCGGTCCAGATGCGGCCGAGTTCAACCCCTATCGCCAGCTGCCCGGCATCCTGCCGCCCTACGGCATCACTTTCGGCGTCGGCATCCACACCTGCCTCGGCCGCAACCTGGCTGCCGGCGATGTCGCGAAAGCCAACACCGACCCGGCGACGCACCAGTACGGCACGATCACGCTGATCGCGCGCGCGCTGATCGCCGCGAACGTGCGCCCGGATCTGGCCAACCCGCCGACCCGCGAGGCGAACGTCGCGCGCGAGGCCTGGGCTACTTATCCCGTACTGCTGGGCTGATGGGCGCCACGCCACGCACGATCCCCGATCCGGCACGCTCACCGGCGGATGTGGTGCGTTCGTTCATCGCGGCGTGGAATGCAAACGATCTCGAGCACGTGGTCGCGCACCTGCATCCAGACGTGTTCTACCACAACGTGCCGGTCGAACCGATCGTCGGCCGCGAAGCCGTGCGCGCCTATCTGTTCGGCAAAGGCGGCTTCGAATGGGTCGACTGGAAGCTGCTCGCCCTTGCCGAATCGGGCAACAAGGTGCTGACCGAGCGCATCGATGATTTCGGCATTGGCGGTCGCGACATCAGCCTCCCGTTGATGGGCATCTTCGAAATCGAGGAGGGCCTGATTCGCGCCTGGCGCGACTACTTCGACCTGGCGATGTACCGGCGGCAGCTCGAGCAGCCGCCGCGTCGCTGAGCACTGCAGCATGGATCTCGGACTCCGCGACAAGATCGTCCTCGTCACCGCCGGCAGCGCCGGCATCGGCAGCGCGGCCGCAGCTGCGTTTGCGCGCGAGGGCGCGAAGCTCGCGTTGTGCGCGCGCCGCGTCGAAACGCTCGAAGCCACGGCAGCGGCGCTGCGCGCGCAGCACGGCACAGAAGTGCTCGCGCTGCCCTGTGATGTCGCCGATGCGGCGCAGATCGACGCCATGGTCGCACACGTCGTCGCGCACTACGGCACCGTGCACGTACTGGTCAACAACGCCGGCGGCCCGCCGCCCGGCCGCTCCGACCAGGTCACGGATGCCGACTGGCAGCGCGCCTTCGATCTCACGCTGATGTCGGCCGTGCGCACGACCCGTGCCGTGCTGCCGCACATGCGGCGGCAGCGCTGGGGTCGGATCGTCAACGTCTCGTCGTATTCCGTGAAGCAGCCGATCGCTGACATCCTGCTGTCGAACGCGCTGCGGCTCGGTGTCGCCGGTTGGGCGAAGACGCTGGCGACCGAAGTTGCCTGCGACAACGTGCTGATCAATACAGTCGGCCCCGGCTGGACCCGCACCGATCGCGTCACGCAGATGCTCGAATCGCGCGCGCGCGCGTCGGGCGGCGCAGGCGCCGCGGCCATCACCGCAGCCGACGCCGAAGCAGCGATCGTCCGCAACGTGCCGCTCGGGCGGCTCGGCGAGCCGGAAGAGATCGCCGACGTCATCGCCTTCCTCGCTTCCGAACGCGCGAGCTTCGTCACCGGCACCTTCCTCGCCGTCGACGGCGGCGTCGTGCAGAGCCCCACATGAGCATCGCCACCGCACGCACGATCGATATCCACGCCCACGCGGTACTCGAGGAAACCCTCGGCGCTGCCGGCGAGCACGGGCCGGACCTCACCACCGGGCCCGATGGCCGGCCGCTGTTCCGTGTCGGCGGCTACAAGCTGCACGGCGTGCGCTATCGCGGCAGCCCGTTCATGGATGTCGACCTGCGCGTCGCGGCGATGGACCGCGCCGGCGTCGATTTCCAGGTACTGTCGCCGAACCCGCTGACCTACTTTCACTTCGTCGACGCGCCGTCGGCGGTCGCATTCTGTCGCCGCCACAACGACGTGCTCGCCGCGCTGGTCGCGCGTTATCCGCAGCGCCTCGCGGGCCTCGCGGCGCTGCCGATGCAGTCGCCGGCCGATGCCGCCGCGGAATTGACCCGCGCCGTGCAGGAGCTCGGGCTCTGGGGTGCGTATGTCGGCACGGAGTTCGGCATCCGCCTCGATGCGCCGGAACTCGATCCGCTGTACCGGCGCTTCGTCGAGCTCAATGTGCCGCTGTTCTTCCATCCGGCGCCGGCCGGTATCGACGGACCGAAGGCGTTTCCGCCCGTCGACCGCTACGACCTCGACCTGCTGATCGGCTTCGCCGCGCAGGAGACGATCGCGGTCGGCACGCTGATCTACGGCGGCGTGCTCGATCGCCACCCCGAGCTCGACATCTGTGTCAGCCACGGCGGCGGCGCGATCGCCTACCTGGCTGGCCGCTTCGCCGAAGCCGCGCACAAGCGGCCGTGGTCGAACGACACGCTGCGCGCGCCGGGGGCATTCGAAGCGCGCCTGCAGCGCCTGTGGTTCGACAATCACGTGCACAGCGACGCGTCGCTCGCGCTGCTTGAAAGCATCGTCGGCCGCGAGCGGCTGCTGCTCGGCACCAACTTTGCCGGCTGGGACCAGCCCGCCGGCGGACAGAAGATCGAAGCACCGCTGTGGCTCGCCGACAATGCGCGCCGACTGCTGCGGCGCAGCTGACATCGAGGACTGATCGTGAGCAATCCCAATGCAACGCTGATCACCCGCGGCCGTGTCATCGACGGCACCGGCGCCGCGCCGCGCGTCGAATCGGTGCTGATCGACGGCGAACGCATCGTCGCGACCGGCGCCGCCGCCGATGCCGCCGCGCAGCAGCTCGAAGCGCAGCGGCGCACGCTGCGTCGCGTCGACGCGAGCGGCAAGTCCGTGATGCCCGGCCTGATCGACGGCCACTGCCACATCTCGTTCGATGAACCGAACTCGAACGACGAGCTGTTCTTCCACCGCCGCCATGGACTCGCCGCGATTGTCGCTGCGCAGAATGCGCGCAAAGTGCTGCAGTCCGGCGTTACCGGCATCCAGGATGCCGACTCGATCTTCGAGATCGGTGTCGACCTGCGCGATGCGATCGAGGCCGGCATCGTCGACGGCCCGCGCATGGCCTGCGGTGCCTATGCGCTGTGGACCAGCGTCGGCGGCACCGCCGGACGGCTGATTCCGGACCGTGGCGTCATGGGCTACGGCAAGGTCGTTTCCGGCAACGAGGAGATCGTTGCCGAGGTGCGCCGGCAGATCAAGAACGGCGCCGACTGGATCAAAGTGCACGTCACCGGGCTCGTGCCGCGTCACCCGCTGCGCGGCGAGGTCAAGAGCTGGACCCGCGATGAACTCAAGCTCGTCTGCGACACCGCGCACGAGCTCGGCATCCCGGTCGTCGGTCACATCCGCGGCGCCGATTCGATCATCGACTGCGTCGCCGCCGGCATGGATCTGATCCTGCACGCGACGCTGATGGACGAAACCGCGCTCGAGGCGATCGTCGACAAGAAAGTGCCGATCATGCCGGTGTTCACGTTCCAGGCGAATCTCGCCGACTTCGGCGCACAGATCGGCGCCGATCCGATGGTGCGCGAGATGTTCCGCCGCGAGATCGCCGACAGCGCGCCGATGATCCGCCGCGCCTACGACGCGGGCGTGCCGCTGCTCGCCGGCAGCGAATCGGGCTTCTCGATCACGCCGTATGGCGACTGGCATTACCGCGAGCTCGAGGTCTATGTCCGCGATCTCGGCCTGACGCCGCTGCAGGCGATCCAGTGTGCGACGCAGGCGAACGCGTTCGCGCTGCGCATGAGCGGCCAGGTCGGCGAAATCAGCGCCGGCAAGCTCGCCGACCTGCTGATCGTCGACGGCGATCCTTCGAAGGATGTCACGGTGCTCGGCGACCGGTCGCGCATCAAGCACGTGTTCCAGGGCGGTCGCGACATCGATCTGACGCCGGCACCGCCGCGCCGCGATCCGCCGGGCTGGCGCGTCAGCACCTATGGCGCGCGCCTCGGGCAGGACGTGGCCCGCGGCCAGGCGAAACCGCCGCAGGTACCCACACCGGAGCATGAGCCATGAGCACGATCACGCTGAACCGGATCCCTGACGCGCTCGCGGCACTCAAGAACGAGCACCTCGCCCAGTCACTGTACGACGAGGGCAAGGTCATCATGGCGGATGTCCTGCTGACGCTGCACGGCGAGGCGCATCGCACCCGCCGCATGCTCGAGTTCCGCGTGTTCCGCCGCAGCTTCTTCAGCTATTACGAGAAGGAAGTGTTCCCGGCTGCGCTCGCCGAAGTGCTCGGCCCCACGGTCGCGCAAGGCGGCTGCGATCTGGTCGAGTTCGGCTACCGGATCACGATGAACCTGACGGCGGACTTCGCCGGCATCGATCGGCCCGCGAAGACGGCCGCCGAGACTGCGTCGCTGCTCAAGCTCGTGATGACCTTCAGCGAAGGCGCGACACTGGTGCATTCGACGCGCGACAAGGATGAGGTGCGCGCCGAGGTGCGCGCCGCGCTCGAGGAATTCGACCGGCTGTTCCTCAAGCCCTCGATCGCACGGCGTGAAGCGCTGATCGCGCAGTGCGCGCGCGGCGAGATCGCCGAAGACGCGCTGCCGCGCGACGTGCTGACCGTACTGCTGCGCAACGAAGACCGGCTCGAGCTGCCGCCGGAAGTCCTGCGCCGCGAGATCGCGTTCTACCTGCAGGCCGGCTCGCACAGCACTGCAAATTCCACCGTGCACGCGCTGCACAACCTGTTCACGTGGATGGAGGCGCACCCGGAAGATCGCGCGCGCATCCTCGCCGACCCGCTGTTCCTGCAGCGCTGCGTGCACGAGAGCCTGCGCCTGCATCCGGCCAGCCCCGTCGCCTGGCGCAAGCCGCTGTGCCCGGTGCAGCTGTCGAACGGTGCGACCGCGGGCACGGAAGATCGCGTCGAGATCGACTTGTGGACCGCTAACCGTTCGAAGGACGCGTTCGGTGACGACGCCGACGTGTTCAACCCGCACCGGCGCATCGCAGCGGGCAACGAGCCGTTTGGACTGACCTTCGGCACCGGCGTGCACACCTGCATGGGCCGCGATCTCGACGGGGGCCTCGTGCCGAAGGGCAACGTGGATCCCGGGCAGCACGCCTACGGCATCATCACGATGCTCCTGAAGGCGCTGCTCGAGGCCGGCGCCGCGCCCGACCCGGCGCGCCCGCCGGAAATGGCGACCTACACCGCGCGCCCGAACTGGGGCCGCTATCCGATCATCTTTCGCGCGAACTGATTTCGAGGGGACTACGAGCATGACGAAGACAGCCATCGTGACGGGCGGTGCCCATGGCATCGGTGCCGCCATCTGCGAACTCGCCGCCAAGCGCGGCTATCGCGTCGGCGTGCTGGACCTCAAGCGCGAAGCCTGCCAGGCGCTGGTCGACAAGCTGCCGGGCAGCGGCCACGTCGCGCTGCAGGCGGATGTCACCGACGAACACCAGATGAAGGCAGCACTCGATGCGTTCGGCGCCGTGCCGGATCTCATGGTCAACAACGCCGGCATCGTGCGCTTCGGCTCGCTGCTCGAGCAGACCGTCGACGACTTCCGCGCCTCGGTCAACGTCAGCCTGATCGGCACCTACATCGGCGCGCGCGAAGCGGCGCACCGGATGATCGCGGCCGGTCGCGGCGGCGTCATCATCAACATGAGCTCGCTGAACGCCGTGACGCCGGGGCCGGGCTCCGGTGGCTATCCGGCAGCCAAGGCCGGCATCGCGAAACTGACCGAGCACATGTCGCTCGAAGTCGGCCCGCTCGGCATCCGCGTCAACTGCGTCGCGCCGGGTTTCATCGACGGCGGCATGTCGGCGCCGATCTATGCCGACCCGAAGGTGCGCGCGCTGCGCGGCGGCGCCGTGCCGCTGCGCCGGCTCGGCTCGCTCGAGGACATCGCACACGCAGTGCTGTGGCTCGCATCGGATGAGGCCGGCTACATCACCGGGCATCAGCTGGTCGTCGATGGCGGCGTGGCGCACAGCGTGCTGCTGCAGCTGCCGCGCAAGGTGGACTGAACCGGAACCGCATTCCGTCGCAGGACGGCGCGTCGAGGGGGCGCGATTGACCCAGGCACTGATCTACTCGGGCGGCATCAATCATCCGTTCGCCGATTCGGCGCCGGCGCTCGCGCGCGTGCTCGCCACGGCGGGCCTCGAGCCGCGCATCACGTTCGAACTCGATGAGCTGCTCGGCTGGCTGCCGCAGCAGCCGCAGGCTCTGCTCGTCATCTATGCGCTGCGCTGGAGCATGACGCAGCACGAGAAGTACGCGCCCGATCGTGAGCGCTGGGCGATGTCGCTGCCGCAGCCGGCGCGCGCCGCCATCGCCGGCCACGTGCACGCGGGCGGCGGCATGCTGGCGCTGCACACCGCGAGCATCTGTTTCGACGACTGGCCGGAATGGGCCGACGTCATGGGCGGCGCCTGGCAATGGGGCCGCTCGTATCACCCGCCGCTCGGGCCCGTGCAGGCCTATCTCGATACCAGCCATCCGCTCGCGCGGGGCCTCGGCGATTTTGCGCTGACCGACGAGGTCTACAGCGAGCAACGCGTGCTGCCCGGCGTGGAGATCTACGGCTGGGCCGAAACGACCGGCGATTCGCCGCGGACGGGACGCCAGCCGGCGCTCTGGACGCACCGCTACGGCGCGGGCCGCGTCGTCTACGACGCGCTCGGTCACCATGCCGCGTCGCTCGAGCATCCGATTCATTGCCGTCTGGTGCAGCGCGCCGCGCTGTGGGCCAGCGGCCACCCGCAACACATCGTGGAGGCAATCTGAATGCGTGAAATCAAGGGAATGTCGGTGCTGGTCACCGGCGGCGGCTCCGGCATCGGTGAAGGCGTCGCGCGCTTGTTTGCCTCGAAGGGCGCCAAGGTCACGATCACGGGTCGCCGCAAGGACAAGATCGAAGCCGTCGCGAAGGACATCGGGCCCGCCTGTCGCGGCGTCGCCGGCGACGTCACCGTGCAGGCCGATCGCGACGCCATGATCGCGGCAGCCGTCGAGCACGGCGGCAAGCTTGATGTCGTCGTCAACAACGCCGCGAACATGTATCGCCAGGCCGTCGGCGCCTACACCGAGGAGTTCCTGAAGGAGGCGTTCAACACGAACGTGATCTCCGCAATGATGCTCTCGAGCCAGGCTGTGCCGCTGCTCGAGAAGACGCAGGGCGCGATCATCTTCCTGGGCTCGATCCACACGCGCCGCGCGTATCCCGGCGCCACCCCGTACGCGACCACCAAGGCCGCGGTCGAGGGCCTGACGCGCGTCATGGCTGCAGAGCTCGGCCGGCGCCAGATCCGCGTCGGCTGCGTGCTGCCGGGCGCCGTTTCCACCGAGATCAACCTGCGCGCCGGACTGTTCACGAAGGAACAGTCGGATGCGCGCTACGCCGCCATCGCGCCCGATCACGCGCTCGGCCGCATCGGCACGACCACCGAGATCGCCGAAGCGATCGAGTATCTGGCCCGCGCCGAATGGGTCACGGGTGTGGCGCTCGAGGTCGACGGGGGCCTCGGGCTTGGCGTTTCGAACTTCTGATTGACCATCACTACGAACGGAGGGGGGTATGGAACACAAATTACGCACGGCGGTCAGTCTGCTGCTGGCCGGAGTCGCAGCGACGGGCGCGGCCTGGGCAGATCCGCAGTCCGGCAACGAGAATGCGCTCGAGGAAGTGACCGTCTACGCCGAACGCAAGGCGGAGGGTCAGAGCCTGCGCGAGGTGCCGATGGCGGTGTCCGCGATCAACGGCGACATCATCGACAACGCCCGGCTCTATGACGTCGTCGACGTCGGTCGTCTTGCGCCGAACACGCAGCTCGATCCGGTGGGCACCTTCCCCGGCTTCTCGAACTTCTCGATCCGCGGCGTCGGTAACTCGAACAGCACGCGTTCGATCGACTCGCCGGTCAACATCATCCAGGACGGCATGGTCATCGACTACCAGGCCGGCGCCGTGCTCGACACCTTCGATGTCGAGAGCGTCGAAATCCTGCGCGGCCCGCAGGGCGTGCTGTTCGGCCGCAATGCCTCGGGCGGCGCGGTCGTGCTGCGCTCGCGGCGGCCCACCGGTGAGTTCGGCGGGCGCTTCGAAGTCGCGGCCACCAACGCCAACGGCTTCAACATCAATGCGGCGCTGGAAGGTGCGATTTCAGACACCGTCGCTGCGCGCATCGCGATCATGACGCGCGAGCACGACGGCCTGATCAAGAACACCACCAAGGGCACGTTCGTGGCGGTGCCGAACTGTCCGCCGGCACCGATCCCGGCCGGCGCGGTCTGCAACGTCAACAACATCACGGGCGCCGGGGTCAATCACCCGACCGGGCGCGTCTCAGGCATCGACCGCATCGTCGTGCGGCCGACGCTGGTGTTCACGCCCAGCGAAGACCTGAAGATCACGCTGCTGACGCAGTACCAGAACTACGACGACGGTGGCGGTATCGCGCGCGCGGTCTTCCCCGACAACGGCGTGATCCAGAACCAGCAGCGGCTGTGGGGCTTCACGCCGGCGCCTGGCAAGTACGAGACCAACGTCGTCAACACCGGCTACACGCAGATCCGCGCCTGGCACGGGATCGGCGAAGTCGAATGGAATGTCGCTGGCGGTACCTGGACCACCATCGCCGCGATTCGCGACCTGCAGTATGACGCCACGCTGCACGTCAGCGGCGATCCGTTCGATACGCTCGTGTTCCCGAACAACGAGGAACGCGCCGAGCAGACCAGCATCGAGACGCGCTTCAACGGCAGCTTCAACGACAACGTCGACTATCTCGTCGGTGCGTTCTGGCTGTCTGCAGAGGCGAAGGTGCGCGAGCGGCGTGAGCTGAGGGGCAACACGACGACGGCGATCACCTATTTCGATTCGCCGTGGGTTCAGGATTCCGTCTCGCAGGCCGTGTTCGCGAACGTCGATTGGCGCTTCACGGACCAATGGAGCGCGTCGGCGGGCGTGCGCTACACGAAGGACGAGAAGGATATCTGGCTGCGGCCGCTGGTCAGCTGCGGCACGACCCCGACCGGCTGCAACAACCTGGCGTACATCGCCGACTCGCGCGACTGGAGCAATACCTCGCCACGTTTCGTCGTGAAGTATGCGCACGACGATTCGATGAACTTTTATCTGAGCTGGGCGCGCGGCTATCGTTCGGGCAACTACAACGCCCGTACCGGCAGCGCGCAGGTGCTGCGCACGCCGGCCAACCCCGAGACCAACGAGTCGATCGAGCTCGGCGCCAAGACCGAGTGGCTGGACCGTCGCTTGCGGGTGAACGTCGCGCTGTTCAACGCCGACTACACCGACATCCAGCGCACGGCGACGGTGCTGAATTCGGTGCCGTCGATCTCGACGCTGACCAACGCCGGCAAGGCGACCATCAAGGGCTTTGAGATCGACGGCTCGTGGCTCGCGACCGATGCGCTGCGCTTCGACTTCAGCTACGGCGTCACCGATGCGAAGTACGACGAGCTGCTGGGCATCGCCTGCCCGCCCTGCGGCGACAAGACGCGCCCGACGGATCTCGAGTTCGACAAGCTGGCGCCGTGGACTGCGAACCTCTCTGTGACCTACACGAAGGAGATCGGGCCGGGCGAGCTGTCGACGCGTGTGTCCTATTCGCGTCGTCCCGAGTACGACACGGACTTCCGCAACACCGTGGCCCTGCGCCAGGAGGCCTTCGGCCTGCTCGACGCGAGCTTCAGCTACGACTTCGGTCCGTGGAACGTTTCGCTCTGGGGTCGCAACCTCGAGAACACCGAGTTCGTCGACATCATCTCGCTGGGTCTCGGCTACCAGGCCTACGGCGGCCAGCCGCGCACCTACGGCCTGTCGATCGGTCGCACTTTCGGCAACGACTGACGACACGAGCTGGCACGGAACGGAGTGCACACGCCTTGCAGCTGTTCACTCCGTTCCGCCTCCGCCAGCTGACGCTGCGCAATCGCGTCGTCATGGCACCCATGACGCGCGAGTGCGCACCGGGCGGGGTGCCGACCGCGGCGATGGTGGACTACTACCGTCGCCGCGCCGCGGGCGGCACCGGCCTGATCATCACGGAGGGCAGCCCTCCGGACCTCGACGGCGCCTTCGGCGCCCACGTGCCGCGCTTCTTCGGCGCGGATGCCCTCGAAGCCTGGCAACAGATCGTCGATGCCGTGCATGCCGAAGGCGCGGCCATCTTCGCGCAAATCTGGCATGTCGGCGCGTTCGACCCGGCGCTGATCGGCATGGCCGACAGCTTCACGACCCCGCCCGAACGCCTGAGTCCGTCAGGCCTGGCCGGACCGGGTCGCCCGTATGGCCGCGCGATGACGCAGGCCGACATCGACCGGACGATCGGTGCTTTCGCCGACGCAGTCACTGCCGCGCGCCGACTCGGCTTCGACGGCGTCGAGATCCACGGTGCGCACGGTTACCTGCCGGACCAGTTCCTGTGGACCGGTACCAACCTGCGCAGTGATCGCTACGGCGGTGATCACATCGCGCGGACGCGCTTCGTCACCGAGCTGCTGCAGGAATGCCGCCGCGCCGCGGGAGCGGAACTGGTACTGGCGCTGCGGCTGTCGCAATGGAAGCAACTGGATTTCGGGGCGCGCATCGCCGAGACGCCGCAGCAGCTCGAACAGATCCTGGCGCCGCTCGTCACCGCAGGCCTCGACCTGCTCCACTGCAGCACGCGCCGTTACTGGGAGCCCGCCTTTGCCGACAGCGCTTTGCCACTCGCGGCCTGGATGCGCCGCCTGTCCGGCCTGCCCGTGATCACGGTCGGCTCCGTGACGCTCGGCACCGATTTCAAGGCAGCCACCGGCAAAATCGTTGCTGCGGCCGCACCAGAGCAGATCGCCGATCTCGAGCGCCGACTCGCCGCCGCCGAGTTCGATCTCGTCGCGATCGGTCGCGCGCTGCTGTCGAACCCCGACTGGGCCCAGCTGGTTGCCGCCGGTCGCGCCGATGCACTGCGCGCGTTCAGCAAAGCAGATCTCGATGAACTGCGCTGACTTCGAACCGAAGCTGATCTACCTGACGCGCCGCCACCCGGACCTCGCGCGCGCGACTTTCCGCGACCGCTGGCGGCAGCATGCGGCACTCGGCATGTCCCGGCCGCGCTGGAAGAACATCGCGCAGTACATGCACTGCGACGTGCTCGATGACAGCGGCCACGACGGCATCGGCCTGATCTGGCACCGCTCGCCGGCGCATCGCGCCGCACATCTCGCCGATACGTCTTCCAGGCTCGACATGGAGCGCGACGAACTCGCAACCTTCGCCCGCCCTATCGTCGCGGACTGCCTGCTCGCGCGCGAGCACGTGCTCACGCTCGCCCGCACGCAGCCGGGCACCGCGCTGCGGCTGTTTCGCTTCATCGAAGACACGCCGACCGAGACCGCCACGGCCACCGCTGCAGCAGCGGCGCGTGGCCAGCAGCTTGCTGCCCGGGGAATCGCGACGCGCGGCCACGTGCTGAACCTCACGCTGCCACCCGAGCGGGCGCCGCACTGGGGCCTGCACTACCCGCAGATCGAGGAATGGCGCTGCGACGATCTGGCTACGGCCGGCGCCGCCGCCGCCGCGCTCGCGACACCCGGCACGCTGAGCGTGATCACCAACGAAGTCCCGCTGTACGAGGCCCGCTGAATCATGCTGCTGCCCGAACGAATCATCCTGGTCACCGGCGCGAGCGCCGGCATCGGACTCGCGGCGCTGCGCGTGTTCGCCGAAGAAGGCGCGGCCGTCATCGGGCTCGCGCGCCGCGTCGGCGACGCCGCGAGCGAACTCGAAGCGCTGCGCGCGGCGGGCCACCGCGTCTGGTTCCAGACGGCGGACATCACCCGGCCGGGAGACATCGAACGCGTGCTCGACTTCGTCGAGCGCGAGGTCGGTCCACTCGATGGTGCGTTCAACAATGCGTCCATCACCCAGGATGCCTATCCCATCGATGATTTGCCCGAGTCGGTGTTCGATGAAGTGCTCGCCATCAACGTCAAGGGCACCTGGCGCTGCCTGCGCGCGGAGCTTGCGACCATGAAGTCGCGCGGTCGCGGCGCGATCGTCAACACCAGTTCGATCGCAGGCGTCCGCGGCTTTCCGGGGCTGGCCGCGTATACGGCCAGCAAGCATGCGATCCTCGGGCTGACCCGCAGCGCCGCGCTCGACGCCGCTGCCTGGGGCATCCGGATCAACTGCCTGTGTCCCGGCACGACCCGCACGCCGATGATGGAGCGCCAGATGCGCACGCGTCCGGGCGGGGAGCAGACGACGCTGGCGCGCATTCCACTGGGCCGCATCGCATCGGCGGAGGAACAAGCGCAGGCCGCAGCGTGGTTGCTCTCCGACCGTGCGAGCTTCGTGACCGGCGAGGAGCTCGTGGTGGACGGGGGCGGCACGATCCGCTGACGGTGCACCCACACCGGGGTTCGACGCACCGCGGCTCGCCGCGCCACGCTCGCGTTCGCGCGGCGCTGCTGGCACACTGCGCAGCTCATGATCCGGCCGCTCACCTCCGACGACGACGCTGCCTACCGCACGCTGTGGGCGCAGGCGATCAACGAGCACGGCTCCCACTTCCGGACCTCACCGCTCGACGATGCTCCGGCCGGCATCCCGACCGCCTACACCGACGACAGCTGGACTCTGGGTGCCTTCGATGGCGAGCGCCTGATCGGCATCGTCAGCGTCGCGCGCGAACGCGGCGAGAAGCTGCGGCACAAAGCGCTGCTGTCGCGGATGTTCATCCACCCGGATTCGGCGGGCTCCGGTCTCGGCACCACGCTGCTGCGCGAGACGCTGGTATTCGCGAGCGCGGTGCCGCAACTGCGGCAACTCTGGCTGACGGTGCTCGAAACGAACGAACCCGCGCAGCGCCTGTATGCCGCCGCCGGGTTTCGCAGCTACTCGCACGAACCCGAGGCGGTGCTGATCGACGACCGCTACGTCGCCGAGATCCAGATGGTGCGCTTCCTGCGTCGCGAGCGCCGCGACTGAGCGACGCCGCGCGGGCGTCTAAACCGCCGGCTCGCGACCCCCCGGCTCGCGCCGCATGACCACGGTCTGCGTCGGGTACGCAAACGCGATGCCCTCCCGCTCGAATGCAGCGTGGATCGCATAGTTCACGCTGTTCAGGATCTCGAGGTACTTCGCGCCCTCTTCGAGCGCAACGTAATAGACCACCTCGAACTGCAGGGCGAAATCGCCGAAATGGCGGAACACGCAGTACTGAAAGCGCGTGTTCGGTGTAGCCGCGATCACCGCCTCCAGCAAACCCGGTATCCGTTCGAGCTTCTGCCGCGGCGTTTCATAGACCACGCCCAGCGTGAACAGCACGCGCCGCTGCGGCATGCGGCCGAGGTTGTGGACACGGCTCTTCAGCAGATCGGCGTTCGCGATGATGATCTGCTCGCCCGACATACTGCGCAGGCGCGTGCTCTTGACCCCGATGCGTTCGACCGTGCCCTCGATGTGGTCGATGCGCAGCCAGTCGCCAACGATGAATGGCTTGTCGAGCGTGATCGACAGCGACGCCAGCAGGTCGCCCAGCAGGGTCTGGACGGCGAGTGCGATCGCGATGCCGCCGATGCCGAGGCCAGCGACGAGCGCCGTGATGTTGACGCCGAGATTGTCCAGCGCCAGAAGTGTCGCGACTGCGAAGATCGCGAGGCGCGCGATGAAACTCACGACGCCGAGCGAACCCTGCACGGCCGGATCTCCGGCGCCGGCCCCACGGCTCCGCTGCCGGTCGAGGCCGAAGTTGACCGCAGCCGTGCCCCATATCGCGACCTGCAGCCAGAACACGACGACGATGACGACGTTCGAGGCCTTCTCGACCCGAGGTCCCAGCTCGAGGAAGCGCAAGCCGACGTACAACGCCACGATCCACAGGAACAGTTTGCTGGTGCGCGCGATCAGCACGAGCGCGAGTTCGACGCCCATGGGCGGCTCGAACGACTGGATGCGCTTGCGCTGCGACATCACGAAGCTGCGCAGCAGGGGCAGCACCGTGAACGTGATCAGGAACGCGAACAGGCTCAGCAGCCAGTTCTGCAGGCTGTTGCCGAGATAGACCTGGCCGAGGAATTCCGCCATCTGCATGCCGCTTGCTCTTGGGACCGAGTCGGCCAATTATAGATGCATGCAGATCAAGGAAGCGGTTGCGCTGGTCACCGGATCGAATCGCGGCATCGGTCGCGGCTTCGTCGAGGCCCTGCTCGAACGGGGCGCGGCGCGCGTCTATGCCACGGCGCGGCGCCGTGAGTCGCTGGACCCGCTCGTCGCCCTCGACCCGACCCGCGTCGTCGCGCTGCCGCTCGATGTCACCGACGCGACCCAGGTCGCGGCAGTAGCCGCGCGCGCCCGCGATCTGACGCTGCTCGTCAACAATGGCGGCGCGGCGGCCATGACCTCCTTCCTCACGCCGTCGCTCGATGGCGCCCGGCTGGAAATGGAAGTGAACTTCTGGGGCCAGCTCGCGATGATCCGCGCCTTCGCGCCGGTGCTCGGCGCGAACGGCGGCGGCGGCATCCTCCAGATCCTGTCGATCGGCGCGCTGACGACTTTCCCGGCCGTCGGCACCTATTGCGCGAGCAAGTTCGCCGCGAACGCGATGTGCAAGGGCGTGCGCGCGGAGCTTGCGCCGCAGCGCACCCATGTCATGAGCGTGTTCTCGGGCGCGATAGAATCGGACATGTCGAAACAGACGCCGGGGCCGAAGATTTCGGCCGTCACGCACGCCCACAATTGCCTCGCCGCCTTCGAGGACGGCCAGGAAGAGCTGTTCCCGGATTTCAAGTCGCAGCGCATCCGCGAGACCTATCAGCGCGATCCGGCCGGCTTCGAGCGCTCGCTGCGGCCGGTCGCGACGAAGTAACCATGCGCGGACCGGGCATCCACATCAAGAACGCGACGGCACAGCAGGCCATGCGTGCGGCTGGCGCCGCGGCCGCACAAGTGCTGCTGATGATCGAGCCGCAGGTGCGCGCCGGCATCACGACCGGCGAGCTCGACCGGATCTGCCGCGAGTTCGTGCTGGGACCGCTGGGCTGCCAGTCCGCGACGATCGGCTACACCGCTGGCGGCACGCGACCGCCGTTCCCGGGCGCGATCTGCACCTCGGTGAACCATGTGATCTGCCACGGCATTCCCGGTGATCGCGTGCTGCGCAATGGCGATATCCTCAACATCGACGTCACCGTGATCAAGGACGGCTTCCACGGCGATACGAGCCGGATGTTCTTCATTGGCGCGCCGAGCGTGCTCGCGCGGCGGCTCGTCGAAGCGACGCATCAGGCGATGCTGCTCGGCATTGCGGCGGTGCGCCCCGGCGCGCATGCGGGCGACATCGGGCACGCGATCCAGACGCACGCGGAAGCAGCGGGCTTTTCGGTCGTGCGCGAGTACTGCGGCCATGGCATCGGTCGCGGCTTCCACGAAGACCCGCAGATCATGCACTGGGGCGAGCCAGGCACGGGCATCGAGCTCGAGCCTGGCATGTGTTTCACCGTCGAACCGATGATCAACGCCGGCCGGCGCGAGACGCGCGAGCTGCCCGACCGCTGGACCGTCGTGACGCGCGATCACTCGCTGTCGGCGCAGTGGGAGCACACGGTGCTGGTCACGGAGTCCGGTCACGAAGTGCTGACGCTGCGCAACGGCGCAGCCTGAGCTGCGCGATCAGTCCAACCGGGTCACGACGAAGTCGCTGCCGAGTTTCGCGCG
>JBIITU010000012.1:0-22087 GCA_044340335.1 Steroidobacteraceae bacterium | reverse complement strand
TCTGACGTGACAAACCGAGCATTTCTGCCGCAGAAACCCGGTTGTTGTTGGTCAGCTCCAGCGCCGCCTCGATGCACAGCTTCTCGATCACGTCGGTGGTTTCCCGGACCAGATCCTTCAGCGACACACGACCGACCAGCTCCGTCAGTTGCTCGACGGAGCGCGGCAACTCCCGGCCTGGCCGCGGGGCGGCCGTAGCGGCGCGCCTGGACACGTTGCGCATCAGGAAGCCCAGGCACGGGGTCTCCGCGCTGGTGACGGACACACCGGAAATCTCGACCTCGGCCAGCGTCCCGTACTCGCCGCGCAACGTGGTCGCGAAGGTGCGGACCGAACCATGCTGGCGCAGGTTGGCGAGCAGCACGTCCAGATCCACCCCTGGGCGTCCGAGCCAGCGATCGAGCGACTCGCCACGGATCTGGTCCTCGGTCGCAACCTGCGCAAGATCGAGGAAGGCGTGGTTCGCGCTCTGGATGCGGCCCTGCGGATCCGTCGTGATGAAGCCGTCCGGCATGCGCTCGATGACATCGATCACGCGCGAGCGCGTCTTCGGAACGAGCGTACCCGCCGCATCGGTGTCGACGCGTCGCAGCCGCACGAGGAAATACGCACTCTCTTCCTGCCTGAACAACGATGCGGAGACGATGAAGTCGCGCTCGAGCTCGCTCGAACGCGCGCGCACTTCATCCGCGACACCTGCTGTCCGCGCGGCGGCGAGCATGCCCTGCAGCGCGCGCGTGCCTTCCTCGTCGAATTTCTCGGGAAAAGGCCTGCCGATCAACCTGCGGGCCGCAGAGCCCAGCAATTCCGCACTGGCTGGATTGGCTTCGACAATTCGCTGACTGCCGGCATCCAGAACGAGGACGGCTTCGGAAGAAATCTGGAACAGCAGGCGATAGCGCGTCTCGGCGTGTCGCAGCCGGTGATAATCGCGTTCGATGGCCTGCTCGGCTTCGATCAGGCGCTGCTGCAGGACGGACACACCGCGCAGATCGCGACCGACTGCGATCACGCGTCCGTCAGGCCCGACTTCGACGGCGCTGTAGACGATCGGCAGTCCCTGCGTGCCGCCAGCATGATTTACCTGCCGCCAGCGCGACCGAACCTGCGCCTGCGCGTCGCGCATCATTGCATCGACTTTCGGACGACTCTCGGGCGTGACGACATCGGACCAGGCCTGACCGACCCATGAACCATCGACGACGCCGGCGAGTTCGTCGCTGCCGAACGCAACGTCGCGAATGACACCTTTCTTGTCGACGATCAACGCGATGTCCGCCGCCGTGGCGATCAGCTTGCCGGCACTGTCGGCATCCAGACCGCCCAGCCACTTCTTCGGAGACTTGAATGAATTCACAGGGTTGGTCAGCCAGCGCAGCCCGCTGGCCTGCGCGAGTTAGCATGATTGGCGGTCGTGGACATCACGAAGCGGTCACGGCAGCGGCAAGCACCAGATCTTCGGCAATCGCAATGGCCTGCTCGCCATCCATCGCGGTGCTGTCGGCACCCACCTCGCGCACGCGCGCCGGCACCTCGACAAAGGGCGCGCCACCCACCATGACTCGCAACTGGGCGTTGCGGGATTGGCGGCGCAGCAGCCGTATCGTTTCCGCAAGCGTATCGAGCCGTTCGACCGAACCGATCGACAGACCGACGACGGAAAAGTGCTCGCGCCGCACGACATCGAGCAGCTCGGCCCGGGAGTTCAACGGCTGATCCCAGACGTCCCAGCCAGCACGGCGGAAAAACTCCGCGACCATGATGAGTCCGAAAGTATGTTGCTCGCCCGGCTCGGGCACGAGCAGCAGTCGTCGCCCATCCTGGCGGGGTTCCGACTCATTGAGAAAAGCAGGACTGAGCTTGTGGACCAATTGCTGCAGCCGCCACAGGCCGATGGTGACGTCGGTGAAACTGCAGTAGTCCGCATTCCACATCTCGCCAAGCAGGCGCGCGGTCGGTACCAGCAGATCCAGATAGATACGTTCGAGTGGCATGCCGCGTTCGCGCTGCCCCTCGATGAAGGCGAATGCAGGATCGACGCTCGGCGCAATCACCAGGCGCGCCAGCTCCGCGACGTGCTCGGGCGTGGGCAATACACCGCAGCTTGCAACGGGCTGGGCGCCCGTCACGCTTCCCTCGTCGCGATGCATCAGCATCAGTCGCGGAATGATCTGCTCCTCGATCGTCTGCTCGAGCCGCGCCCGATCTGTCATCGGCGTCGCCCGCTCAGCGCCCCGGACATCGATTCCATCCGCCACAGCCCACTGCGGCGCCAGAACCCCCGCGTCCCTCGGTTGCCTCGTGTTGCCCATCCCCCACCTCCGCCCCTTCTTTTGCATCGGGGGCTGCTGTTGCAACGCCACCCGCCGTGGTCGGCTGGTAGCTCGGTCTGATGCAGTCCGGGCCGCTCGAATGACGTACCCGTATTTAATGTGCTATCCGGCAGGTTTGTCAAGTTTTCCTGACGTACACTCTGATTGACAGTTCCTGCCCGGACCTCTAGATTCGAGTGTGTTCTGGGCAGATGAATTTCCATGAAGCCGACTGCACGCCCGATCGCACGTCCGACAGCACCGCTGTACACCGAAGAGCAGAAGCGCCTCCGGGACGCATCGCCGTGGACGATCGTCCAGGGCGTGCTCGCGCCGCTGCAACTGCTGGCATTTCTGGTGAGCGTGTATCTGGTGCTGGAATTCCTGCGCACCGGCGCAGGCGAGCAGGCAGCGACGATCTCCATCTTCGTAAAGACGGGTTTCCTGTACCTGATCATGTACACGGGAGCGATCTGGGAACGCGAAGTCTTCGGCGTGTGGATCTTCGCGAAGCCATTCTTCTGGGAGGATGCGGTCAGCATCGTCGTCATCGCTCTCCACACCGCATACATCGCGGCTTGGGTGTTCGACTTTTTATCCGTTCGCGACCAAATGCTTATCGCGCTGGCAGCGTACGCCGCGTATGTGGTCAACGCAATGCAGTTCTTCCTCAAGCTGCGCGACGCGCGGCGCCAAAGCCAGGATTTTGCAGCGCAGGAAGCGGATACCCGCGTGGCGGTCACAGCGATGAAGGCCACGCAGTGAGGCCTGCCGCGTGAGCTTCGATCCAGCGCAGTTTGCGTTTCGACTGTCGCAACGCTGGCTCGAACTCGGGCCGCGCTGGCTGCCTTTTGCGGATGCAGCAAGCTCCGAATTGCCGTTGCGGCGCCTGCTGCGCCTGTCGCTGTTCCAGGTGTCGGTCGGCATGTCGATGGTGATGCTGACGGGCACGCTCAACCGCGTCATGATTCTCGAACTCGGCGTCAGCGCCGGACTTGTCGCGATCATGGTGGCCCTGCCCCTGCTGTTTGCGCCATTCCGCGCGTTGCTCGGCTTTCGGTCCGACACGCACCGCTCCTGGCTCGGCTGGCGGCGCGTGCCCTTCCTGTGGATTGGCACGCTGCTGCAGTTCGGCGGGCTCGCCATCATGCCGTTCGCGCTGATCCTTCTGTCTGGCGACACACAGGGTCCGGCGTGGGTGGGCCAGGCAGCGGCTGCGTTCGCCTTCCTGCTCGTTGGCATCGGCATGCACACGGTGCAGACGGCAGGCCTCGCGCTCGCGACCGACATCGCCCCGAAGGCCGCGCGGCCACGCGTCGTGGCGTTGCTGTATGTGATGCTGCTGCTGGGCATGGTTGTCAGCGCACTGGGGTTCGGCGCTTTGCTGACCGATTTCAGCCAGATCAGGCTGATCCAGGTGATCCAGGGTGCAGCGCTGGCCACGTTGCTCCTGAATCTCGTTGCGCTGTGGCAGCAGGAGGCGCGCGACCCCGCACGCACCCGACCCGACGCAGCTCAACTCGAGTTCAGCGCCGCCTGGCGCGAGTTCGCGCGCGGCACCCAGACGCGCCGGTTCTTGCTGGCCACGAGCCTCGGTACTGCTGCGTTCGCGATGCAGGACGTGCTGCTCGAACCCTATGGTGGCGAGATACTTGGGCTGGGCGTCGGTGCCACGACGTCGCTGACGGCCCTGCTGGCTACCGGCACGCTGGCGGCGTTCGCGATCGCAGCGCGCGTGCTGGTCGGCGACGCCGATCCCAACCGACTGTCTGCCTACGGCGCTGTCATCGGCTTGTTCGCGTTTGCGGCGATCGTGTTCGCGGCGCCGCTTGAATCGCCACTGCTGTTTCGCATTGGCGTGCTGCTGATCGGCTTCGGTGGGGGCCTGTTTGCAATCGGCTCTTTGACAGCGGCCATGAATCTCGACAACGGCGGTCATGTCGGACTGGCTCTGGGCGCCTGGGGTGCAGCACAGGCGACCGCTGTCGGCATCGCGACAGCCGTTGGCGGGATCATTCGTGATGTCGTCTCCGGGTTGGCCAACAGCGGAGCACTGGGCGAAGTGCTGGCCAACCCGGCTACCGGTTACAGCGTCGTCTACCACATCGAGATCGCGTTGCTGTTTGCCACGCTGATCGTGATTGGCCCGCTGACGCGGCCACGCGGGGCGCAACGCGCAACCATGGCCCCACATCGATTCGGTATGGCCGAGTTTCCCGGCTGAGCATTTGTGAGGAGTTGACATGCAAACAGGCGCAATCACTGGGTACATCGATGTCGCACAGCTGGTGCTGTACGGCTTCTGGATCTTCTTCGCCGGGCTCGTGATCTACCTGCGGCGCGAGGACAAGCGCGAGGGCTATCCGCTGGAGTCGTACCGCAACACCGATCGAGTCGAGGTACAGGGCTTTCCCGCGGTCCCGGCCCCGAAGACGTTCAAGCTGCCCCACGGCGGCGAGGTGCAGGCGCCCAGCGGCGTAGTCAATGAAATCGGGAGCAACTCCAGGCCGCTCGATTCGGCCCCCGGTGCGGCCTTCAAGCCGCTCGGCGATCCGATGCGCGACGCTGTCGGGCCCGCATCCTATGCGATGCGTTCCACCCAGCCGGATCTGACGCTCGATGGGCAACACCGGATCGTGCCGATGCGCGTGGCTACCGAGTTCTGGGTCGCGCCGGAGGATCCCGATCCGCGCGGTTGGCGGGTCGTCGGGCTCGACAACGAGCGCGGCGGGACGGTGAATGACATCTGGGTGGATCGCACCGAACCGCAGATCCGCTACTACGAAGTGGAGACGCCGAAATCGCGCCGCGTGCTGCTGCCGGTCGCGATGGCCAAAGTCGACAAGACGACGCGTCGCATCCTGGTCTCGTCGATCACGGCGGCGCAGTTCGAGCACGTTCCGACACAGGGTCTGCCCGATCAGGTTTCGCTGCGCGAAGAAGACCAGATCAGCGCGTACTACTGCGGCGGCACGCTGTATGCGACGCCGGAACGCAGCGAACCGATCGTATGAGCCACGACGACTTTGCGGTCGAAGCAGTACCTGGGCTGCCCGCCGCGCTGCCGGACGGGGAGCGCCTGCTGTGGCAGGGCGCGCCTGACTGGCGGGCCCTCGCGGTGCGCGCGCTGCACGTCCGCAAAGTCAGCATCTACTTCGCGGTCCTGATGGCGTGGAGCGGCATCGAGGCCCTGTATCTTGGACAGGGGACTGCGGCCGCATTGTTCGCCGCCGCCGGCCAACTGGGTCTCGGCTTGCTGGCCTGCGGATTGCTGGCGGGATTCGCCTGGCTGATCGCCCGCAGCACCATCTACAGCGTCACGACGGAACGGCTGGTGATCCGCTTCGGCGTGGCGCTGCAGTTCACGATCAATCTTCCGTTTGCCGTGGTCCAGGCCGCTGAGGTGCGCAACCACAAAGACGGCACCGGCGACATCCCGATCCGACTCGCGCCGCAGCACAATGTCAGCTACCTGTTGCTGTGGCCGCACGTGCGTCCATGGCGAGTTTCGAAGCCGGAACCGATGCTGCGAAACGTCGCCGAACCACAACGCGTCGCTGCGGTGCTCGCTGCAGCGTTGCAGCAATTCCAGCAGCGCCGCGCGACCGTGACCGCGTCACAGGTCGACCCGGACCTGCCGCGGGTGCTGCGGCGTGCAGCAGCCACTGTGGCCGCGTGAGCACCGCGCAGCGATGAGCGCTCTGCCGCAAGACAATTCGCCGCCGCGAGCAGCCCTGATCGCGGTGGTCACGCTGCTCTGCGTGACTTTGTTGCTGATCGCGATCGCGCGCCGCGCGAATCCCGCTCCGGAAGGGAACATGCCTTCTGTAACGGCCGTGAAGCCGATCCATGCAGAGGCCGCGTTGCACTTCGCAGATCGGGCCGACGGCGCCGTCATCATCAGCGCGGCAACGGACGGCAAAGTGGTCATGGTCCTCGAGCCCGGGACGCACGGCTTTGTGCGTGGCGCCCTGCGCGGACTCGCCCGCGACCGACGCATGCAGGGCATCGGCGCAGGTCCCCCGTTCGTGCTGACCCAATGGCAGGACGGCCAACTCACGCTACGCGACACAGCGACGGGCCGGACGATAGACTTGCGCGCATTCGGTGTCACGCAGACCGCCGCATTCGCTGCGATTCTCGCTGCCGCACGCGCGCCATCCAACTGAACCCGGACGCGCCCTCCATGCAGATCCTGATGTCCCTGTTGCCAGCTGCCTACGCGATCCTGCTCTGGTGGTTGGCGACGGGGATCATCCTGCTGCTCGACGGCCTGCCGCCACATACTTTTCGCTGGAGCCTCTCAGGTTGTGCTGTGCTGGCGGGAGCGGGACTGTGGGGCATCGCCGCCAGCAGCGACGGTAGCGGCGTCGCGGCGGCCTATTGTTCGTTCACTGGCGCCCTGCTGGTATGGGCGCTGATCGAAATGAGCTTCCTGATGGGGGTGGTCACCGGCGCGTCACGCCGCGCGTGCCCCGACGGGGCGCGGGGCTGGCGGCGGCTGAAGTTCGCGCTCAGCGCCATATCCCACCATGAGGTTGCCATCATCGCAGGCGCCGGCCTGGTCGCGCTGGCGTCACTGCGCGGCGACAACGACGTCGGCCTGTGGACCTTCCTTGCCCTGTGGTGCATGCGGCAGAGCGCGAAGGTCAACCTGTTCCTGGGCGTGCGCAACACTGGCGAGCAGTTCCTGCCGCCTCGCATCGAATACATGAAGTCGTTCTTCCGGAAGCGTCCGATGAATGCGCTTTTTCCGATCTCGATCAGCGTGCTGACGGCTGGGTCCGCTTTCCTGATCGAGGCAGCACATGCTGCGCCCTCGGGTTCGATGCATGCCACTGCCCTGACATTGATCGCGACGCTCGTCGTTCTTGGCGCGCTCGAACACTGGTTCCTGATGCTGCCGATCAACACCGACGCACTCTGGCGCTGGGGCATGGCGACGCGCGAGCCAAGCAGCCCACGCGGTGTAGATCCGCTGCGCGCTGTTCCCGCCCCCACCCGCTACACGTCATGAACGATCGCGCGGCAACTGAAACGGATGCTGCCGCAGCGATGGATGTCGCTCTGGAAGGCGTCGGCTTCCCGACTGCGCGAATTGCACCGCAGCCCGCCGCCGCCCTGTTGCAGGGCATCGATGCGCCGACAGACCTGCGGCGCCTGAACCAGGCTGAACTCGAATCACTGGCCAGCGAGGTGCGCGCGTTTCTGATCGAGACAGTGGCCCGCCACGGCGGGCATCTGTCGGCAAACCTCGGCGTCGTGGAACTCACGCTGGCGTTGCACCATGTGTTTGATTCCCCGACAGATGCGATCGTCTGGGACGTCGGGCATCAGGGATACGTGCACAAGATCCTGACCGGGCGGCGCGATCGGCTGGGGACGATTCGCCGCAGCGGCGGACTGTCTGGGTTTCTGCGTCGGGAAGAGAGCCCTTACGACAGCTTCGGCGCCGGCCATTCGAGCACCTCGATCAGCGCCGCACTGGGATTCGCTTTGGCGGCTGCAGCGCGCGGCGAGCAACGCCGCGCGCTCGCCGTGATCGGCGATGGCGCGCTGACTGCAGGGATGGCCTACGAGGCGTTGCAGCATCTGGGCGCCTCCGGGGCCGATGTTCTCGTCGTGCTGAACGACAACGGCATGTCCATTTCGCCGAACGTCGGCGCATTGCACGAGTGCCTCGGTCGCAGCAGGCAAGCAGCGCCGGCAACGGTAACGCGCGCAACCATCGCCAGCCTGTTCGCGTCCCTCGGCATCCGTTACAGCGGGCCGGTCGACGGTCATGATCTGCCGCAGCTTCTCGGCGCCCTGCGCGCCCAGCAAGCCAGCTGCGGGCCGCGCGTGCTTCACGTCGTCACCCAGAAGGGGCGTGGCTATCCCCTCGCGGAATCTGATCCGGTCAAGTACCACGGGGTCACGCCGTTCGATCCGCGCATCGGCCTGGCGGGTGGCAGTTCGGCACCCACGTACACCCAAGTGTTCGGCGATTGGCTGTGCGAGACGGCCGCCACACGCGAGGATCTGGTGGGCATCACGCCCGCCATGCGCGAGGGCTCTGGCCTCACCCGCTTTGCGCAGCAGTTTCCACGGCGCTTCATGGACGTTGGCATCGCCGAGCAGCACTGCATCACAGTCGCGGCCGGCCTGGCGTGCGGCGGGCTTCGCCCGGTCGTAGCCATCTATTCGACGTTCCTGCAGCGCGCATACGACCAGCTGATCCACGACGTGGCGATCCAGAACCTGCCGGTCCTGTTCGCCATCGATCGCGCGGGAGTCGTTGGCCCTGATGGCGCGACACACAACGGCGCATTCGACCTGAGCTATCTGCGCTGCATCCCGGGGCTCACGATCATGACCCCTTCCGACGCCGGCGAACTGCGCGCCATGCTCGATCTTGGCATCACGCTTCCGGGACCTGCAGCAGTGCGCTATCCCAGGGAGACGGCGCGCAGCGACACAGCGGCCGCGTCAACTGTGGTCGTTCCGGGGGTTGCGCAAGTGCGCCGCACTGGCAACCGCGTCGCACTGCTCGTGTTCGGCACGTTGCTGGCGACCGCGGTGGAAGTCGCCGATGAGATCGACGCCACGGTGCTGGACATGCGTTTCGTGGCGCCACTCGATGCAGATGCCGTGCGCGCCGCCGCCGCCGAGCATGCGCTCGTGGTGACCATCGAGGACAACGTCGTGGCCGGCGGGGCCGGCAGCGCTGTTAACGAGTGCCTGTTGGCCGCTGGGTGCAGCGCGCGCGTGCTGAATCTTGGCCTGCCGGCCCGCTTCACCGAACAGGCGTCGCGGCAGGAACTGTTGCGCGGTGCCGGTCTCGATGCGGCTGGATTGCGCAGCGCCATCGCCGCGCACAGCGGTTCGATGTTCTAGGGCGCGCAGCCCGCACCAGCCGATCCTTGCCTCATCGACGCCGCGCGACTCCATGGGGCCGCGCGACGGCGACGTGCATCACCTGCCCAGCGGCGCAGCGCTCAATGCGAGATGCGTGTCGGAGGGCGCCGCGGCGGGCACCAGGGCCGTAACCTCGGCCGCAGGCTCCTCGGCAGGCACTTCGGGCGGCGGCTTGATGCGGGTCAGCTCTGGATAATCCTTGGCCATGGGAGCGCCATACAGGGGCTTGGAAACACCCTGGTGGCATGTGCTGCAGTTGATCTTCGCGACATCGCCCAGTGGCCCGAGCCGCTTTGCCGGGAAGCTGGCTGTGAGCGGCTCCAGGTAGCTGACATTGAGCTCACGCGCCATCTGGATGCCATGCCAGGCCGTGACACGCTGCGGAGTGCTCTCCTCCCAGGTCGTGAACGAACGGCTGTTGTGACAGAAGGTGCAGTTCACGCCCAGGCCCTGCGACATGTGCATCATCAGGGAGTAGGTCTGCTCCGTTTCCTTGATGTTGCGCGGGTTGCCGCTCGGCAACGCGGTCTCGGTAATCGTCCGGATCGGCTGCGCATCGCGCAGGAACGGCAGGAAGGCCTCATAAGGAAGCGAGGTCAGCCCAGCCGCGGGAGCCGCGATGTTCTGGCCAGCGCGATCGGCCGTCAGCCCCTGCGTGCGGCCCGGACCTGGATCGATGAACCACGTGTTCTCCGGCACGTTCTTGCCGCGGTGGCAGGTAAAGCAAGTGACGCCTGTCTGGGCCACGTGAGGCTGCCACTCCATGTTGATCTTGCGGGTCATCTCGAGCATGCGGCGCGCAACGACCTTGGTATAGAGCGTGTCGTCCGCCAGATTGTCACCGGCGTGACAGTAAGTGCAGCCCTCCTCCGGCGACACCCACTCCGTCATCGCCAGCATCAGCCGTGTGAACTCGGCGACGTTGAGATCCGTGAGCACCTGGACGTTCGAGTAAATGTCCTTCGCAAGCGGCGCGTCGCCCTCGGTCGGAGGTTGCGGCGCAGGCACCTGATTGGCAGCCCTGAGTTCCGCGACCGTTCGAGGATTGTAGACATTGCCCATCTGCACGCCGCGATACCCGAGCTGCTCTGAATCGACCGGCGGACGTTCGCAGCCCGCCAGCATCAGCGCAGCACCAAGGATGACTGCGAGCAGCAACCCGGAACGCTGCGCAGAATTTCGCGTGAGACGGTTCATGGGGTTACTCCTGCGATGGCCGGATCGACCACGGGTGGAACCGCGGGCGGATACATCGGCGCAACACCGTGCTTGACTGCCCAGAGATACCAGTTGTCCACGACCGTGCCGGTCAGCAGGATCCCGATGCCGCCGCACAGCGGGCACAAGACCGCGAACCACCAGGCCCAGCGATGGATCGACTCCATGGATGCGTTGAACCCCATGGTCCAGCGCCAGAACAAGGCTGCGCGCTCTGACGCGGTGCCACGGTCGACGATCTGCTCGACTTCACGATCGCCGCCCAATCGCGTGACCGACAGGATGGTGCCGGCATGCATGGCGAACAGCAGCGTCGACCCATAGAGGAACGCAATCGACAGGGCGTGGAACGGGTTGTAGAACAGGTTCCCGTAGCGGATGGAGAAGGCGGCGGTCCAGTCCAGGTGCGGGAAGATGCCGAACGGCACAGCTTCGCTCCAGCTGCCCATCAGCACCGGTCGGATGAAACCAAGCACGAGGTAGAGCCAGATGGCAGCGGCGAAGGCCCAGGCAACATGGGTCCCGAGCCCCATCGCGCGCGCACGGCGATACATCCTCAGCCACCACAGCACGAGCGAGGCAGTGAGGAAGAAGCCGGCCATCAGCCACCAGCCACCCTGTTGCAGCGGCGGGATCCTCAGACCGTATTCGGGCGCGGGCGGCTCGAGCGCCAGCCAAGGCAACTGCCGGACGAATTCGATCGGGTTCCAGCCGACAGAAGCCATCATGTTCAGACCGATGATCTCGAACGCGATGAGACCGCAGACCAGTGCGGCCAGACCGGTCCATCCGAGATAGATCGGTCCGATCTGCGCGTCACCGAACTTGCCAGCCCAGTAGCTGAGGAACGGCTTGCCAGCCCGCGCACCGATCGACGGCGGCAGCGGTGTGCCTGGGTACGCCGGGGCGTGGACCTGCACGCTCGTAAAGATGTTCTGATAGTCAGCCATTGTCGTCCCCTAGTCCTAGTTCCCTGCCTGCGACGCCGTCGCCTTCCGTGATCCTTGCGTCAACTCCAGATCGGCAGATCGAGCCACCAGCTCCACCACTCGGGCCATCCGCGCGTCCAGAAGGGCCCGCTGATGACAATGCAAACCGCGCTCCAGAAAACGGCGCTGATGGCCAGGAACAAGCCCAGGCGGTGAATGCCCAGCGCGCCGATCGAATAGCCGATCGCGTCGCGGAAGAACGCATTCTCATGCTCGCCCGTCTTGACCGGCTCACCCTTGCGGGGGTTCGCGACCGACAGGATCACGGCGCCATGCAGTGCGAGCGCCAGCGTCGTCGTGAAGAAGAACGTCACCGCCAGCATGTGGGCGGGGTTGTAATGGAAATGCAGATACTGGTATCCGACGTTCGACACCCAGTCGAGGTGGCTGAAGATGCCGTAGGGGAAGCCGTGCCCCCATGCACCCAGCAGGAACGGCCGGATGACGACCAGCGTCACGTAAGCGAGGATCGCGAAGCTGAACGCGAACGGCACGTGGTAGCCGATGCCCAACTTGCGACAGATTTCCACCTCGCGCAGCGCCCACGAGGAGAATGCGCCGACGGCACAGATCGTGATGATCTGCCACAAACCTCCGTCGCGCAGTGGCGCGAGACCCAAGCCGTACTTGAGATCGGGCGGAGCGATGTTGATCTGCCAGATATTCCAGGTCGGCCCGATCGCCGCGCCCCAGATGATCAACCCCGTACCCAGGGTTGTGAAAAAGATCGTCGTGATGCCGAAGAAGCCGACGTAGAACGGTCCGACCCAGAAGTCGAAAAGATCGCCACCCACCAGGGTCCCGCCACGTACCCGGTACTTTCGCTCAAAACTCAGCATGGACATGGTCGCACCCTCCACCTCACAAGGCACCGGTCGGCGGACGAGGCTGCGATGAGCCGGCCCCGTCCGCTGACCATCGTCACGGTCTGCTTACCGCAACGAACTACTGCAGCTGCGCGAGCTGCTGCGGTGACTCGGCTTGCACCGCCGCCGCCGCAGGCGGACTCGCCGCCACATCGAGCCAGCCGAACTTGTCGGTGCTGAGCAGGATGAAATGAATCAACAGCGCAAGCACGAACAGGAACGTGGCCATTGCGATCAATATTCTTCGCGGATCGAACAGCATCCAGATACGCCACATGTTGAAGGCTCCCAGTTACTCAGATATCGAACAGTTCAGAACCACGGACGCCATTGCCACACCAGGAAGTGCGCAATGATCGCGATCACCGTAAACACGATGAACCCCGTCACGAAGGCTCCGTGGAACTCCCTCGCCTCGTTGGCATTGAGCCCCGAGAGCGAGCTTCTCTTTTCGTCAGCCATACTTTCCCTCCAGAATTGGCCCGAAGGCCGTTACCCGCACACGTCCTGCGCGGCCAGGATTCCATGGCGATCTCTCGCCACAGGTCACGCCCGCCCGTCGCCGGCCGGAATCGCGATTCGAAGTCTGTTGTTGGTGGGCGCTCATCACGCTGCACGCCCCTGCCCGAGCGCGGCAATCGCGTTCTGCACGCGCGCCAGCGTGACGCGCTCCTCGCCCGCTGAACGCGCGTCGCGCTCGGCTCGATCGCGCAGCCGCTTGGCCGCTGAAATGCGCACCAGGATCGGCTCGCGCTCGACGGTTTCATCGAGCAGCCGCTGCGCATCCTCGTCCCAGACGCTGGCCTCGATGCGCGTGATGCGCGCCGGCGTCGCTTCGACGCGATCCATGTCGGTCGCGAGCGGCAGGATGTTGAACAACGCGTCGAAAAGAGCGTTGCAGTATTCTTGGATGATGTACGTCGCGCCGGAGTAGCCCATGAACGGCGTGCCGGTGTGCCGACGGATGATCGCGCCCGGGAACGAGGCCGGAATGTACATCGCCCGCGGCCCGATCTCGGCGAGGTACATGCGCTCGTTGTAGCTGCCGAACAGGACGAGCGGCGTCTTTTCCTTGACCAGCTTGCGCACGGCGTCGTTGTCCGTCTTGCCGCCCGGGATGCGCGAGATCGCGAAGTTGCAGGGCAGGCCCATTTCCTGCTCGAGGAAGTGCCGCACACCGCGCGTGTAGGTCTCGTTCGCAACGATGCCGAAACTGGCCGTGCCGAAGAAGTCCTGGGTGACCGAGCGCCACAGATCCCACACCGGCTTGATGGTCGTGTGCTTCTCGCGCTCGATGAACGGCTCGACGTCGAGGTTCAGCAGTTCGCCGAGCTTGCGCAGGAAGCGCGTCGTGCTGTGCAGCCCGATCGGCGCCTGCAGGTAAGGACGCTCGAGTGCCTCGCACAGCATCCGGCCGAACTCGCGGTACATGCAGATGTTGACGTCGGCCTGAGCGAGCTGGGCGATGTCGGCCAGGTGGCTGCCGAGCGGAAACACCATGTTGATCTCGGCGCCGATGCCCTCGACGAGCCGGCGAATCTCCGCGAGATCCGACCATGTGTTGAAGTAGCCGTAGCTCGGGCCAATGATGTTGACGCGCGGCTTCGCAGGCTTGCCATCCGGACCCGCGGGGCGAGGCTTCAATGCCGGCACCTTCTTCGGACCGAACTCGGTCCATAGCCAGTACATCGCGCGATTCGCGCTCTGCCACTGGTCTTCGTCGATCGTGCGCGGCAGGAAGCGCTTGATGCTGGTGCCTTCCGGTGTCACGCCGCCGCCGATCATCTCGGCAATGGAGCCGGTGACGACGACGCTCGGCAGATGCGGATCGAGGGCCTTGTGCGCGCGGCGCATCGCGCCCTCGGTGCCGTGCTGGCCGAGCTCTTCCTCGGCGAGGCCCGTCACTACGATCGGCAGCTCGTGCGGCGGCAACGCGTCGGTGTAATGGAGCACCGAAGTGACCGGCAGGTTCTCGCAGCCGACCGGCCCGTCGATGATGACCTGCAGGCCCTTGATGGCCGTGAACACGTACACGGCACCCCAGTATCCGCCCGCGCGATCGTGGTCGAGGACGAGCATCAGCCCATTTCCTCGGCCTTGCGGGCCTTCGCCTGTTTCTCGAGCTGGCGCTGGTACTGCGCGCGGAACTCGGGCCGCTCCTGCGGCGTGTCTTCCCAGATCCCGGCGCGCTCGCCGCTGCCGGTCTCGCCGAAGAACGCCTTCATCTCATCGAAGCGGGCTTTGCCGGCCTGGGCGGCATTGATGACCTGCGCGAGCGAACCCGCTCCGGCCGGACCCATCAGCGGCCGGGCCGAGATCAGGTTCGTGAAGTACAGCGACGGCGTGCACTGCTGCTTCGCCTTCTGCACGACCGGCGTCGTGCCGACCGCGACATCCGGCTTGAACTCGGCGAGCGCGGCCAGATCCTGCTCGAGCGAGGCCCGGAACTGCACATGCACGCCGTGCGCCTCGAGCCACTCGCGATCCGCGTCTGACCACTTAGTGCGCGGGCAAGCCGTGCCGACGTATCGGAGATCCGCACCACTCTCGACGAGCAGCCTGCCGACCAGCAACTCCGAGCCTTCGTAGCCGGACAAGGTCATGCGCGCCTTGATCGGCGAACCCGCCAGCGCACCACGGATGGCGGGCAGCATCTTGTTCTTGACGGCGTCGACCTTGGCTTTCGCGATACCGCAGGCATCGCCGATCGCGTCGAGCCAGGCAACCGTGCCGTCATGGCCCACCGGAGCGGACCCGATGACCTTGCGGCCAGCGGCTTCGAACTCGCGGATCGAGGCGGTGTAGAACGGATGGATCGCAGCGACCGCTGCGCAGTCGAGCGCGGAATACAGTTCGCGCCACTCGCGCGTCGGCACGACGACGCCCGCAGACAGTCCGAGCGGTTCGAGCATCATGCCGATGCCCATGGGGTCCGCCGGGAACATCTCGCCGAGCAGAGTGATCGTGGGATTGGCGGCGCGGCCATTGCGCGGTGCCTGCACCGGACCCGCTTCGGCTTCAGTGCGCGCGTAGCGCAGCATTGCGCCGGCCAGCACGTCCTTCGCCTCGGCATGCGTCGGCACGCCGAAACCGGGCACGTCGATGCCGATGATGCGCACGCCATTGATGTCTTTCGGCAGCAGCTGCAGCGGCACGCCGGAGGCCGTCGGCACACACAGATTGATGATGACGACCGCGTCATACAGCGCGGGGTCGGCCAGCTTGTAGACCGATTCGCGGATGTCCTCGAACAGCTTGCCGGTGACCAGCGACTCGGAATTGAACGGGACGTAGCCAACCGTGCGACGCGCGCCGTAGAAGTGCGAGGTGAAGGTCAGGCCGTACACGCAGCAGGCAGAACCCGACAGCACGGTCGCGGTGCGGCGCATCCGCAGTCCGACGCGCAGCGAGCCGAAAGCCGGGCACATGCTCTGCGGCTGATCATGCGGTCCGGATGGATAGTCCTTCGCGTACTGCGCAAGCGTCTCGCTCTTGCCAGCCGCCGACGCCGCCGCCTTCAACTGATCCTTGCCGGCGTGGCACCCGAGACCGTCGACCTTGGCCGCCGGGGCATTGAAACCCTCTGGCGCGCCAGCCGTTTCGCCGGTCGCAGCGCTCGAATCGGAATCGGTATGGAGCTCGTTCATGCGCACCCAGGCTCAGACCGTGTCGTACACGACTTCCAGCGAGGGCTTGTGCACCAGCGAGGCGCCGCACATGTCTTCGAAGGTCGCAGGCTGCAGCACGACGTTGCGGCCGACCGCCTCGCCCTTGAACAAGCCGAGCAGCGCGTCCTGGGTCAGCGGCTTCGGCCGCACCGGCGGCGCTTCCGCGACCTGCGTCGCCAGCTCGGCAAACAGCGCGCCCCAGTTGCTCTCCGGACGGCCGATGATTTCGTAGTTCGCGCTCTTGCGGCGGATCTCCTCATTGGCCGGGATCGCCGCGAGCACCGGTATGCCCGCCTCGGCCGCGAAGGCCTGCGCCTCACCGGTGCCGTCATCCTTGTTGATGACGAGCCCCGCAACACCGACGTTGCCGCCCAGCTTGCGGAAGTACTCGACTGCCGAGCAGACATTGTTCGCGACGTACAGCGACTGCAGGTCGTTGCTGCCGACGACGATGACCTTCTGACACATGTCGCGCGCGATCGGCAGGCCGAAGCCGCCGCAGACCACGTCGCCGAGGAAATCGAGCAGCACGTAGTCAAAACCCCAGTCGTGGAAGCCGAGCTTCTCGAGGGTTTCGAAGCCATGGATGATGCCGCGTCCGCCGCAGCCGCGGCCGACCTCGGGTCCGCCGAGTTCCATCGCAAACACGCCGTCGCGCTTGAAGCAGACGTCGCCGATCGCGACCTGCTCGCCGGCGAGCTTCTTCTTCGACGATGTTTCGATGATCGTCGGGCAGGCACGGCCGCCGAACAGCAGCGATGTGGTGTCGCTCTTCGGATCGCAGCCGATCAGCAGCACCTTCTTGCCCTGCTGCGCCATCATGTAGCTCAGGTTCGCGAGCGTGAAGCTCTTGCCGATGCCGCCCTTGCCGTAGATCGCGATGATCTGCGTCTGCTTGGTCACCGGCGCCGTGGACACCGCTTCCGGCTCCTCGGACGCTTCCGCGCGCAGCGAACGCTTGAGTTTCTCGATCGGTACCGAAACCGTGCCAGCCAGGGGTTGGGTCATTGCAGATTTCTCCAGTCGAGAATCATTTTGAGACAGGCCGGATCGGCGAATGCCGTTCGATAGGCAGCAGCGGCATCGACCGCCTGCTCCCGGTGCGTGATCAAGCCATGCAGGGACAGCGAACCTGCGGCGAGCAGTTGCTGCACGCATTGGACGTCGCCGCTCTTCCACTCGGCAGCAACGCGCAACCGTGCCTCGCGCATGAACGCCGGCGCGAACGCGAACGACATCCGCTCGGAATAGAACCCGGCGAGCACGATCTCGCCGCCAGGCGCAAGCCGCGCCAGCAGGGAGTCGATGATGCCCGCATCACCGCTGACGTCGCAGATCGCCCGATAGTCGCGGCGCGCATCCTGTTCCGGTGTGCAGACGGCGTAGCCGACCGCGCCGCCGTGGCGTGCCTCGTTGGTCTCCCAGACCGTGGGGCGGCCCCCGAGCGCGCAGGTGATTCGTGCGAGCAGGCGCCCGAGCACCCCGTGTCCGACGATGAGGTCCGGCAACTCGGCAGCGGGTGCGGCAACGGCGTGGTAGGCGGTCGCGGCCAGCGCCAGCAGGACGCCCTCTTCGCCGAGCTGATCGTCGATCGGGATGACCTTGGCTGACGGCACGACGAGCTGTGCGGCGGCGCCGCCAAACAAGCCGCGAACATTGCCGAAGCAGCGCGCACCCGGGACGAACACACGCTGGCCGACGCCGGTCCGTGAGCCATCCCCGCTGCTGCGGATCCGGCCAATGGACTCGTAGCCTGGCACCAGGGGGTAACCCATGCCGGGGAACGCGGGCATCCGGCCCGACCACAGCAGTCGCTCCGTTCCGGTGCTGATGCCGCTCCACTCGATATCGACCACGACGTCATCCAGACCCGGGGGGACGAGCTCCAATTGCGTCAGCGTGAGGCGCTCAGGCCCCTCGAGTACAACGGCGTAGGTATTCATTCCCCGACTTGCCTGCCTGGCGTCTCAGTGCTCTATCCAGATAGTGTAAGCATATTGTTACTACTCAGAGTGTCAAGTGAAATTAACACTCTTTCGCGACCGCCAACGCAGGCGAAACCGGCTCCAAAGGGACAGTCGATCGGCAAAAAGGATGCCGTCGAGGTGATCGATCTCGTGCTGCAGGCACACAGCGGCGAGCCCCTCGAGCTGGCGCTGCGACGGCGTCCCGGCAGCGTCCATCGCAGTCACGGTGATGCGGGCATCGCGTCGCACCACATCCTGGATCCCCGGCAGAGACAAACAGCTCTCTTCAACCATCGCCGGCGTGCTGCGCTTCACGATCACCGGATTGATGAACAGCATGGGGTCGTTCGCCGCGCCCGACACGTCAACCACCACGATGCGGCGATGCAGGTCTATCTGGGTCGCGGCCAGGCCGATCCCCTTGGATGCATGGAGCGTGTCGAACAGGTCCTCAACCTGCCCCAGCAGTTCGGCATCGAACTGCGCGACGGGCTGGGCGATCGTGCGCAGCCGCGGATCGGGATGCTCGAGGATGCTGCGGATCGCCATGGCAGCGGGAGTCGCGCCTGGTTCAGTTCGCCGCAGTCGCACGCGACCGCAGCAGCGGCCACAACGCAACCACCGTGGCAAGCAGCAGCACCACTTCCAGCACGTAGACCGCGGTGTACCCGACCACAGGCCCGTCGAGGCCTGCCGGAAGGTCGCTGTTGCTGGCAAGGCTGGTGATGACATCGCGCAGAACGCTGCTGAGCGCAAGGGCAACGCCCGCCGCCGTCGCCTGGATCGCCCCCCAGGCGCCCAGCGCCAGACCGACTTGTTCCCGCGGTGCGAGATTCATGGTCGCGGTCAACGTGCCATGCCCGAACAGACCGACGCCAAAGCCGAGCACGCATGCACCTGCGACAAACAGTTCGGCGGAGCCCACGGGTGCCGAAGCAATGACCGCAGCGAGCGCCGGCACGCCGCAGAGCGCACCCAGCATCGCAAGCTTCAGCGGATCCATGCCACGACTGAGCACGCGCGAGGCCAGCGCGAATCCGATCAGCGTGCCAAAGGCGACAATGGCCGTCAGCTTGGTCGTCGACGCGACACTGAGTTTGAGGATCTGCCCGCCGTAGGGTTCGAGCAGAATGTCGGCCATCCCGAAGGCCATGGTTCCAAGCCCGACCGCGACCAGTCGGCGCAGGGCGCGATCGCTGCGGCTGAAGGTGCTCCAGGCGGAACGAAAAGTCGGCGTTTCAGCAGGCCAGGGATGAGTGCGCCGCGGACGGCGTGCTTCCTGCTTCCATAGCGCGGTGATGTTCAGCACCATCGTGACCACGGCGCACCCCTGGATCACCTGAACCAGTCGCGCCGGAGTGAAGTCGACCAGCAGCGCGCCGAACACGAGAGCGCTGCCAATCATGCCGACCAGCAGCATGACGTACATGAGGCCGACGACCTTCGGCTGCGCTTCAGGCGGCGCGAGGTCCGTCGCCAATGCCAGGCCCACGGTCTGCGTGATGTGCACGCCCGCCCCGACCAGCAGGAAGGCGAGAGCCGCCGCCGCCGGACCGACGAAAGCCGGCGCGCTGGCGGACTGACCACCACCCGACAGGACCAGCAGCGCGAACGGCATGATCGAGAGGCCACCGAACTGGATCAGTGTGCCTTGCCAGATGTACGGCACGCGCCGCCAGCCGAGCTCCGATCGATGATTGTCTGAACGGAAGCCGATCAGTGCCCTGAACGGCGCAAACACGAGCGGCAGCGCCAGCATGATGCCCACGATCGAAGCGGGCACTGCCAGCTCGACGATCATGACTCGGTTCAACGTGCCGACCAGCAACACGAGCGCCATGCCGCAGGAAACCTGGAACAGCGACAACCGCAACAGGCGGCTCAGCGGCAGATCAGGCGTCGCCGCGTCGGCAAAGGGCAGGAACTTAGGGCCGAAAGTGACCCAGCTATCGACGATTCTGCGACTGAAGCTGCTCATGCAGACGAAGCGTCCCTGCTACAGCGAACGGGGGATCGGGCGCGATGCACCCGATCCCCCACGCCGACAGGTGACGATCTTCGAGCTTCAGCGGCTCGCGACGACCGTCGACTCAGCGGCCATCGGCGCCGCTGCCGCAGCCGGAGCTGCGCCACCCTGAAGGAATGCCTTAAACCAGGTGGTGTTGTTGAGGATGGAGAAATGAACGGACAGCGAGGCCAGGATGAGCGCCGCGAACATCACGGGGATGCCGACCGTGGGCTTCAAGACCAACCACATTCTTGCGTTATTCATTGTTGTCCCCTCGGTTCAGCCGAGCCACGGCGAGTAGATGTACGCAAGCAGATGCGCCACCGCCGAAATCACGAAGAAAATTCGCGTTCCGTCGATGATCTGCTTGTGCAGTTCTTCTGCCTCAGGGAGCGTAAGACCTGTCGGCCAAACGCGGTTTGGATCTGATGCCATAGCGTGTTACCCCATCGAGAACTACGTGCGTTACCCGCACGCGGGCTGACCGTCGCTGCACCCTGCAGAAGACGGAAAACGGCAGACCGCAACCTTGAATGTCGCACTGGAATCCTGTTGCGCAGCTGCATGGAAAATCGCATCAGCAATGCGCACGCAGTTCCGCTCCATTCAACGACGGCCCTGATGATCGAATTCTAAAAATGTAAATATAGGTTGTCAAATTGATATGTATCGCAAACGTGACACCTTGGCCTCTACTTCTTCCACAGCAGCGGCAATCCGAGTGCAGAGGACAGCGGCGTGCGGGAGCGCGACACGGACGGCTCGCCAAAGACGAAGAACTTGGACGCCGTCACTTCCGGGACGCCGAGCGACCCGAACAACGACCAGCGCCGCCGGATGATGACGGGCGCAACCAGGAAGGCTGACAGTGGTGCCGTCGCGCGCACGAGCGGCGGCAGCTTCAATGCCGACGACAGCGGTGCGTATTCGTCCCAGGGCGTCAGGCGGTCATAGTCGTCGACAACACCGGTATCGACGGTGTCACGCGCCTCATCCAGCAGGGACTCGGCGACCGAGCCCCGACCGAACGGCGGAAGCACGCTGACGAGCGCCTGACCGCGCCGGACGCCCTCTGCGTAGACCTTGGCATGCGCCTTGAGCACATAGCCCGACATGATGGCCGACAGCACCGGATCATCAGAGACCGCACCGCGTGGCGCGTTGGCGGGCGGCTTGGACGCGGCGGTGACCATGTTGATCATCGCGTCATCGAAACCCCAATCGGTGAGTCTCTTGACGGCGGCCGTCGCAGCGGCGGGCGAGGAATACATTCTGACGATCGGGCTACTCATCAAGGCTCTCCCCTCAAAGGCGAAAAACTCGGTAACGACTACGGGCTACTGTGTTCAGGTGGCCGCGCGCGTACGCACGCACAACACGCTGGTCTGCAATGGAATGTGGGTGGCCAAATGTTGCGGCGCGCCGAAACCCGCGGCGGCAAGCAGGCGCGCAAGCTGTGCCACGGTGCGCGCCTGGCCGCGGCCCATGGCGAGCAAATAGAATCCGAAGTAGGCACCGCCCACGGTCTCTGCGCCGGGCGTCTCCGCCAGCGGTTCGGCAATCAACAGCACGCCATCTTCGGGCAGGACGCGGCGGATCGCGCGCAGCAGCGTCAAGACGCGTTCGTCGTCGTGATCGTGCAACACGCGAACCAGCGACACGACGTCCGCGCCGCTCGGCAGTTCGTCCTGCAGGAAATCGCCGCCCACTGCGCGCGCGCGCGCGCCGAGCTCCGTTGCGTCGAAGCGCCGCTGCGCCTCGGCGGCCACGGCCGGCAAATCGAACACGCGCAGTTGCAGCGACGGATGCCGGGCACCCACAGCCGCAGCGAAGGTGCCATCGCCACCACCGACATCGAGCAGGCAGCGAAACCGCTCGAACGAGAAGGCGCTCAGGACCTCCTCGGTGACCAGCGTCTGCGAGGTTGACATCAAGCGGGTGTAATCGACCACGTCGCTCGGCGTAGCCGCGGCTGGCGAGTCTGCAGTCGCGTACGGCCAGTAGCGGGACAACTGCGTCGGGCCCGCCGTTCCACGCAGCAACGCCACCGGGTCGCGCAGATCGTCGTAGAGCATCGGATGATGCTTGACCATGGCGACGATGCCCGGGTTGCCGAGCACCGCCGCGCCAAGGGGGCCGAGTCCATAGCGATCGTCGCCGCG
>JBIITU010000206.1:0-6087 GCA_044340335.1 Steroidobacteraceae bacterium | reverse complement strand
AGGATGAGGAGCAGGCCCTGCGCAAAGCGCTCGATGAGCGAGACACGGAGCTGCGTGAGCAGCGCGAGCGCTTCAACCGCTGGCGGGTCATTAGGCACCTGAAGCCGTTTCCGGTGCGCGACGGAGAATTCGTCGACTACATCCGGCCCGTCGTGCTGCTTGCGCTCAATACCGGGCTGCGACGCGGCGAACTGCTCGCGCTGCGTTGGCGCGACATTGATCTCGGCTTGCGCATGCTGACCGTCGTCGCGGCCAGCGCGAAGAACGGCCAGACCCGACGTGTGCCGCTCAATCGGGAGGCTACGGATCTGCTCACCCGCTGGCGGACGTATCAGGGCGGCAGGCCCGAGGCACAGGTGTTCGCCGGTCAGTGCGGGACACGCATGGCGCGCATCGACTCTGCCTGGCGCTCACTGCGGAAGCGTGCCGGGATGGGCGACTGTCGCCTGCACGACCTGCGTCACCACTTCGCGAGTCGCCTCGTGCAGCAGGGTACGGATCTCAATGTCGTTCGCGAGCTGCTGGGGCATTCGGATATCACGATGGTGCTGCGGTACGCGCACCTCGACCCGAAGAACCTCGCCGCGGCGGTGGAGCGGGTGGCGCGGGAGCCGGCTGCGGCGGTAGGCGAGGGGTCGGTCGCGGCGTAGATTGCGAACGGTATGGCCAAGGCAGCGAGAAAGACGGTGCGCATGGTCCGGAGTTCCGGCAATGTTTTCGCGGATCTTGATCTGCCGAACGCCGCCGAACTCAACACCAAGGCGCGGCTCGTGTTCGTTATCAATTGTCTGCTGGCGGCCGGTAAGTTCACTCGGGCGGGTGCGGCGGCGGTGCTCGGGATCAAGCAGCCTGAGCTGTCGGCGCTGAAGCACGCGAAGATCGACGACTTTTCGATCGAGCGCCTGGTGGGGTTTGTCGCCGCCCTTGGCTGTGACGTCGAGATTCGCATCAAGTCGCCGAGGCGCACGAGTTCGAAGCTGGGGCGAATCGTGGTCGTGGCTCTGTAACGGATCTGGCGGATTGACACGCGTGAGCAGGAGCCGTATCGAGAAACCAGACACTCCCAAGCTACCACCGTTCTACCTGTACGACACGGCGGTGTCAGGTCGCGGGACGGTCCTGGTAGGAGCCAATTGCAACGGGCGACTATTCTTCTGGGACTTGCGGACTCTGGCCCTGACAAATTCTTTCGACACACGCCACTCGTTTGGTGGGACGCGCCTAGCGCTGTCCCTCAGCGGCGATCGCGTGGTGGTCGGGTCTTGGGGCGCGCCCGGAGTTACGTGCTTTGACACTAGATCGGGCGACACCGTCTGGCAGCGAAAGGATTTGCGCCGGACCCAGCACTTGAACGCATCGCGCGATGGCCGAAAGATGTATTGCGGATTCGATGAAACTCGTTCGCTGCATGTTCTCAGTTTCAAGAACGGTCGTACGTTGGATGTGCTTTCCGACGTCGCTGTCTTTGCAGACAGCGCAGTAGACCGATCTCACTTTGTCGAGGGCGAGCAAGTCTGGATTCGACCCAAAGGTAGCAGAGCGTTCCAAATCGAGCGCAGTACTTTCGCTGTGCTCGATCATGCGTTCGGAAAAAAGTGTGTCGCCATCAGCGAGGTCGGCGGACCGATCTCGCTCTTCAGGTTGTCGGATGGTGTTCGCTTCGCGCGCTACAGCCCTGAACCGGGATGTCACTGCCTGGCCCTTGAGTACGATGCGTCGCGCGCCGAGTTCGTGGGTTTCGTCGCTGACTACGAGAGGGAGGACGGCGCTAGCACCCTGCTTCGATTCACAGAGGGCGGCGACTTTCGGGTAGTCAGTGCCACATTGGAGCGGGACATGCATCCAACCCTCTGCGTTGCTGCAAATGTGGTGGTCACAGGTGCGGGTGCGGTGATTGATCTACAGACCGGAACCGTGGGCGCCTGGCTGCAACCGCGGCGGATCCAGGGAGAGTAGGTCCTAAGGCTATGGGGACATACGTTGGACACAAACGACTGCACGGTTTGCATCGGTTCGGGTGGCTCCCCTGGATACTGTTTCTGGCGATCGGCCTTGTTTCAGCGGGCGAAGGCGCCGCCGCCGAGTACAACCCGTGTACAGACTTCAGCGAGCACTTTGCGTTGAACCCCGCTACGGCAAGGCAGGTCGTCGTGGTTGGATATTTCACTCGCGGGCGCTATCTGCGCGACTCAGAGGGCATTGCGCCGGGGCCACCGCCACCAACGACGGCTGATCGTCTCGAGGAGGTATGCATCTCGTTCGATCCGAATCCGATGCGTGTGCAACTGAAGGTCACGCGGGTTCTGCACGGCCAGTTGCCCGCGAAACAGATCTGGGTTGTCACCACCGCTCACTTTGGGCTGCAGCGCATACCGTTCGGGCGCGACAAGCGGGTCGTCGCCATCATCAATACAGACGATGTGAACGCCTGGATTCCGCGCTACGCCTACCCGCAGCTACAACGGGCATCTTCGGGGTCCTGGATGCTCCCCTCGCAGGAGCCGGGGGACTACCGCGCCTGGTTTCCTTGCGGACTTGATCAATACGTCGAGGCGGCTTCGTTCGCGCGTCCGTTCAGCGAGTTCAAGCCGAAAGCGGACGACGCTGATTACTACCGACGGATAGCTCAGAACAATCCGCACATGGAGTTCAAGGACGGCGTCGTCCGATGGTTGCGCGGCATTCCAGTCGCCAGCATCGCGAAGGCTTTGGCGGCCGATCCACCTACGGTTGGGAAAATCGGCTGTGATCGGTAACGGCCCATCGTCGGAGAGCGCGTGAGCCTACCTGGTCCACTGGCTTCGTCTCTGTGGTGGTGGGGCGTGTCGCAGGCGCATGAGTTTACCTGCATGCTGATAGGGCGTCGCGCTTTCCCAGCCCGAAGTATTTATAAAAAACAAATACTTAGAGTCAAACCGCCTGGACTAGCCGTTCTGTGACGCGCGATATTCGTTGTGGAGAACTATTGGTTAGAATTTGGGTCGAAATTGGTGCTAACGTGCGTTTCCCACGCCAGAGCTTCACCCCATGAGCCAGACACAGACGATTGATCGCCGCGCGCTGTTTGCAACGGTGGCGCCTGATGACCTTCTTGGCTTCTACGAGGGCGGCAGTTTCAAGCCGAAGTCGGTCGCTGAGTTCCTCACTCTCAAGAACTCGGATGTGTCGCGCGCCACGGCGGTGTCACGCAATTCCGTGCGCTATGACGACGCCATCCCACAGCCGATGCGTGAGCGGCTCACTGAGATCGCCAATATCTGCAACCTCGTGGCGCGGCACTTCGACGGCGACCGGCAGAAGACCGCACTTTGGTTCACGACCAAGAATCCCATGCTGGGCGACATTTCGCCTCGCGACATGATTCGATTCGGTCGTTACGACAAGCTGCGCCGCTTCGTGGTGAACGCGCTGATCGACGATCAGGCGGTTCGGCGCGCGCGCATGCCTGCGAAGAAGCAGAAGCTTGAGTCGGCGCTCGCGTAAGAAGTCGGCGCCGCCGCAGCCCCGTCGCCCTCCGGACCCGGTTGCGCCGCCCACCCTCTACGAACTCGAACGCTTTTCCGCCGACGATCTCGATCGGTGGGCGGCAGCGTCTGAGCGCCTGGACGAACTGCAGCGTGAGTTGCATTTCGGACTCGAATCGCAGCGTCTCGCACATCGCGACGCGCTGCTTACGGCCCTGCGTGGTGCCGCGGCCCCGGCGTTGCCCCTCGATCGCTGGTTTCGACTGGTCGACTATCAATACTCACTCGAGCCGCTGTCGCCCAAAGGCAGTGGAACTGCCCCGTTTCCGTGGACAGTTTCGTGTTTTTGTCTGGTGCTCTTCTCTTCGTGCTCCCTCCCGGCAAGTGGCAGCACTGGATGGCTGGTGCGGACGGTGGACTATGCGCCGGACATAAAAGCCTAGATTTAGGTTGACTTAAAAGCCTAGATTAGGTATTACCTAATAACCTAGAAATAGGAAGGCACAATAGCCTAGTCAGGAGCTGGTTCGTGGCCACCCCCGCCGACAAACTCGCCGCATCGCTTGCTGTCCTGAAGGAACTTCAAGACGCCGGCCGGGTTGCGCTGCGCGCGGACTACATGACCCGCACCCACCGCGAGCGGCTCCTCAAGAACGGATTCATCAGGGAAGTGATGAAAGGCTGGTATGTCCCCTCGCGTCCCGATGAACCGGCGGGCGAGAGTACATCCTGGTACGCGTCATTCTGGCAGTTCTGCGCGGCCTATCTGGATTCCCGTTTTGGGGAGTCATGGAGCGTCAGTCCAGAGCAATCGATCAGCCTGCACACCGGCAACTGGACAGTGCCAAGGCAGCTCCTGGTCCGCGCGCCCAAGGGTGGAAACAAGCCGATCGGACTGATCCACGACACTTCCATCTTCGACGTGCGGCTCGGCATGCCGCCGGAGGCTGACAGGGCCATCCTGAACGGAGTCCGCCTCTATAGCCTTCCCGCTGCCTTGCTCGGCTGCGCGCAGGGTCAGTTCGAGTCACGGTCCACGGAGCTGCGCGCTGCGCTCGCGATGGTGAGGGACCCTTCTGAAGTACTGCGCCGTCTGCTGGAGGGTGGGCACAGCAAGATTGCCGGGCGATTGGCCGGTGCGTTTCGCAACATCGGACGTCCGAAATCTGCCGATGAAATCGTGGGCGCGATGCAGGCTGCCGGATACACCGTCAGCGAAAACGATCCTTTCGCGGAACCTTCGCCCCTCGCATTGAGCGCGCGGGAGACCTCGCCCTACGTCAACCGGATGCGAATGGACTGGGCGCGGATGCGCCAGGACGTTCTGCGAATCTTCCCAAAGGCTCGCGGCATCCCGGCGGACACGGCGTCGTACCTCAAGAACGTTCAGGAGTTGTACGTCAACGACGCCTACAACTCGCTCTCTATTGAGGGCTACCGGGTGAGCGCAGAGCTGATCGAGAAGGTCCGATCTGGAAAGTGGAACCCTGATGCGGACCAGAACGACCGGGACCAGCGCGATGCGCTGGCAGCACGCGGGTACTGGCAGGCATTCCAGGCCGTCCAGGCAAGTATCAAGAACGTCCTGGGTGGAACCAACGCCGGGCTTGTCGCGGAACGTGATCATGCGAAGTGGTACCGGGAGCTGTTCGGTCCGAGCGTGACGGCGGGCATCGTGCAGGCAGCCGACCTCGCGGGCTACCGCAATGGCCAGGTGCATATCCGCCGATCGATGCACACGCCACCCAACAGGGACGCAGTCCGCGATCTCATGCCTGCATTCTTCGAGTTGCTGCAACAGGAGGAAAAGCCTGCCGTGCGGGTTGTGCTTGGGCATTTCTTCTTCGTTTACATACACCCGTACATGGACGGCAACGGGCGAATGGGGCGATTCCTGATGAATGTGATGATGGCCTCCGGCGGATATCCGTGGACCATCGTTCCGCTGGAGCGCCGCAACGGCTACATGTCCGCGCTGGAGAGCGCCAGCGTAGAAGGCGACATCAAGCCCTTCGCCAGATTTCTTGCCGAGCTGTTGGTTGGCGCAGCGAGAACATCTGGAAAGAGCAGAGGATGAACAACATCGAAGCCGATAGACGAAAGTCTGCGTCGGGGGTGATCTGAGCAAGTGTAGGGGAGAGCACAACTGCCGGCTGAGGCGGACTGGAAGAGCTATCGTCGCCGCCGCCGCAGGAGCTGAGGATGGCGATGGCCAACGCCAAAGGCGTATCGACACTCACGTTCTGCCAGCCGCTCCTGGCTAACCGTGTCGGGCGTCCGCAGAGCAGCTACCTCGTGCTGGGCGGCAACGTCGCAGCGCGGCTTGGAGAGAGGGGAAGTGGCGGCGGAAGATTCGAAGGCAGGATAGCCGTATGGCAGCGTTTGGGACACAACGGGTTACACCGGTCGCACGTCGACGCTTTGCATTGCCTGAAGTTCGTTGGTCAGCGTTTCGCCCGCGGAGTGGAGCGTTTGGCTACGCGGGCGGCCCCGGTCTTGCCCAGAGAGGCTGGCTGCACGAAGGCCCGTGCATCCGGATCGAACACCGTCAGGATTTTGTTCCCGGCGCGATACTGAATTCGCCCCTTAGCATCAAGAGCGAATTCGCCGAGGAAATGCTCGT
>JBIITU010000204.1:0-6092 GCA_044340335.1 Steroidobacteraceae bacterium | reverse complement strand
TTCGAGTCGCCGCAGTTCAGGCAGGTCATGCAGCCGTCCATCATGACGACCGCAGCCGTGCTGCACTTGCTGCACAGCTGCGCGCCCTCGGGGAAGTGCGACTTCGAAAACGCATCGGCCTGCTTGGTACGGGCGTCGAACTCGGCGCGCTTCTCCTCGATGAGCTTCTTCTGGTGCTCATCGAGTTCGACCTTGCGGATCAGGCCGATCGTCTGCAGGTGCTTCTCGATGACGTGACCGAGCTCGGCGATGATCGACGGCATGAACTTCCCGCCCGGCTGCCAGTAGCCGCCGCGCGGATCGAACACGGCCTTCAGTTCGTCGACGAGGAAGGTGACGTCGCCGCCCTTGCGAAACACCGCCGAGATGATGCGCGTCAGCGCCACGATCCACTGGTAGTGATCGAGGTTCTTCGAGTTGATGAAGACCTCGAACGGGCGGCGCTGCTCATGTTCGCTGCCCTCGTTCAGGATGATGTCGTTGATGGTCACGTACATCGCGTGATCCGACACCGGCGTCTTGATCTTGTACGTGGAGCCAATCAGCACCTCGGGGCGCTGGACTTCCTCGGTCAGCCGGATGACCTTGCCCTTGGTGTTGCGCGACTTGGTCTCGACGGCCTTCGCGTCGACTTCGACAGCGGCGGGCGGCTCCGTCGGCTTCTGGACGCGGAACTTGGCGATCTTGCGATCGATCTTGATGGCAGACATGTGCAGTATTCCCGGGGTCAGAACTTGCCGTAGTAGCCCTCTTTGAGGGCATCGAACAGGTTGGCGGCGGAGTGCATCTCGCCGTCGTACTCGATCTCTTCATCGCCCTTGCACGAGATCTCGGTGCCGTCCTCGAGCGTGAACACGTAGGTCGTGTTCTTGAGGTCTTCTTCCTTGACGAGCACGCCCTGGAACGCCTCGGGATTGAAGCGGAAGGTCGTGCAGCCCTTCAGCCCCTGCTCGTGCGCGTACAGGTAGATGTCCTTGAACGCGTCGTACTTGAAGTCGGTCGGCACGTTGGCGGTCTTGGAGATCGACGAGTCGATCCACTTCTGCGACGCCGCCTGGATGTCGACATGCGCGGTCGGCGTGATGTCGTCGGCAGTCGTGAAGTAGTCGGGCAGCTTCTCGGCCGCATTGGTCGAGTTCGGCATCGCCTGCCGGTTGATCATCTCGCGATAGGCCAGCAGCTCGAACGAGAAGACATCGACCTTCTCCTTCGACTTCTTGCCCTCGCGGATCACGTTGCGGAAATAGTGGTGCGCGAACGACGGCTCGATGCCGTTGCTGGCGTTGTTGGCGAGCGACAGAGAGATCGTGCCAGTCGGCGCGATCGACGTGTGGTGGGTGAAGCGCGCGCCGACCTGCGCGAGCTGGTCGACCAGCTGCGGCGCCACTTCCGCGACGCGCTGCATGTAGCGGCTGTAACGGGCGTGCAGCAGCCGGCCGGGGATGCGCGCGCCGACCTTCCAGCCATCGCGGACCATCTCAGGGCGCTTGCGGAGCATCTCGCCGGTGACCGTGAACTCCTCGTTCATGATCGGGGCCGGGCCCTTCTCGCGCGACAGGTCGAGCGCGGCTTCCCAGCCGGCCACGGCCATTTCGCGCGAGACATCTTCGGTGAAGCGGATCGATTCGGTGGAACCGTACTTCATGCCGAGCAGCGTCATCGTGCTGCCGAGACCGAGGAAGCCCATGCCGTGGCGGCGCTTGCGCATGATCTCATCGCGCTGCTGCGACAACGGCAGGCCGTTGACCTCGACGACATTGTCGAGCATGCGCGTGAAGACCTTGACGACCTCGCGATACTCGGCCCAGTCGAACTCCGCAAACTCGGTGAACGCGTTGCGGACGAAGCGCGTCAGGTTCACGGAGCCCAGCAGGCAGGAACCATACGGCGGCAGCGGCTGCTCGCCGCAGGGGTTGGTGGCGCGGATGTTCTCGCACCACCAGTTGTTGTTCATCTCGTTGACGCGGTCGATCAGGATGAAACCCGGCTCGGCGAAATCGTAGGTGGACGACATGATGACGTCCCACACGCGCCGCGCCTTGATCGTCTTGTAGATCTTGCAGGCGACCAGGCCTTCGCCATTCGTGACGTAGCCCTCGGTGATCGGCCACTCGCGCCAGATGAACTGCGCGGCATCGTCGAGGTTCATCGTCGCGGCGTCGAATTCCTTCTGCGTGACCGGGAACGCGAGCTGCCAGTCGGCATCGGCGCGCACCGCGTGCATGAACTCGTCGGTGATCAGCAGCGACAGGTTGAACTGGCGCAGCCGGCCGTTCTCGCGCTTGGCGCGGATGAACTCGAGCACGTCGGGATGGCCGATGTCGAAGGTGCCCATCTGCGCGCCGCGGCGACCGCCGGCGGACGACACGGTGAAGCACATCTTGTCGTAGATATCCATGAACGACAGCGGGCCCGAGGTGTAGGCACCGGCACCCGAGACGTAGGCGCCGCGCGGCCGCAGCGTCGAGAACTCGTAGCCGATGCCGCAGCCGGCCTTCAGCGTCAGGCCCGCCTCGTGCACCTTGCCGAGGATGTCGTCCATCGAGTCGCGGATCGTGCCCGAGACCGTGCAGTTGATCGTCGAGGTCGCAGGCTTGTGCTCCTGCGCGCCGGCGTTCGACGTGACGCGACCGGCCGGGATCGCGCCGTGGCGCATCGTCCACAGGAAGCGCTCGTACCAGTGCTCGCGCACGTCTTCCTTCTCGACATCGGCCAGCGCCCGGGCGACCCGCTTGTAGGTGTCGTCCATGGACTTGTCGATGGGCTGACCGGACTTGGAAACCAGCCGGTATTTCTTGTCCCAGATGTCGAGCGAGGCATCCTGGAACGGAATGGAATTGACGTCCTGGGTCTCGATCTTGACCACACTGTTCATGCGAGCTGGCGCTCCCCGAATTCTTCTGACGCGCCAAAGAAAAACAGAGCCTGCCCTCCCCTCGAAGGCAGCGCGGTCTCCCGCTGCGAACCGGCTTGTTTACGACCGCTGTCAGACGGCTGCCTTTGGACCCTCCGACACCCCGCCCCCGCATGCTGCACCGCGACCTGCTGTGCAACACAAGATGTTGTGTCGGCTTCGGAGAGACTAGTTCGACCCCCGCGGAGCGTCAAGGGTCGGGAAACGAAATTTCACTTTCATGAATATCTCATGAATTCATATGCTTATGAAATTCGCCCGCACGCTGCACTTGTCAATAAGCGGCGTGACCGGTCGCCCCGGGAGGGCTGGATGCGTCGCAACATCTTGTGTGCACCGTCGCCACACACCCGCTCCACAACTTACCAACAGGTCGTTGGTCCAAGCGTTGAAATCAAACGGCCGCGACTCCAGTTCGGAGCCGGACTCGTACAATGCCGCGCGCCCTGCCCCAGGAGACATAAGTCGATGAATCGGATGACTGTCGCGACCTTCGCGCTGACCGCCTGCCTGTGTGCGACCACGCTTTCGGCCCAGCAGCCCGCCCCGAAGCCTGCCGAGCCCGCGCCCGTCGCCAGCACACCCAGCACGCCGACGCTCGCGCCGATGATCCGCCGGGCGTCGCCCGCGGTCGTCAACATCGCGATCCGGGGCACGGTGCGCGAACGAGCGCAGCGCAACCCGCTGCTCGAGGACCCGTTCTTCCGCCGCTTCTTCGACGTGCCGCCGGACGGCGGCCAGCGCGAGCGGCCGTTCCAGAGCGCGGGCTCCGGCGTCATCATCGACGCCAAGGCGGGGCACATCATCACCAATGCCCACGTGGTCGAGAACGCCAAGGAAATCACGGTCACGCTGCAGGATGGGCGTGACCTCGCCGCCGAAGTGGTCGGCGCCGATGCGCCCTCGGATGTCGCGCTGATCAAGGTCAAGCCCGAGCAGCTGACGGACATCCCGCTCGGCGACTCGGATCGCATGGAAGTCGGCGACTTCGTCGTCGCGATCGGCAATCCGTTCGGCCTGCAGCACACCGTCACGTCGGGCATCGTCAGCGCGCTCGGCCGCACCGGCATCAATGCCGACGGCTTCGAGGATTTCATCCAGACCGATGCGTCGATCAATCCCGGCAACTCCGGTGGCGCGCTCGTGAACCTGCGCGGCGAACTGATCGGCATCAACAGCGCGATCTACTCGCGCAGCGGCGGCAACATCGGCATCGGGTTTGCGATCCCGTCGAACATGGCGCGCAGCATCGTCGACCAGATCCTGCGCTTTGGCAGCGTCAAGCGCGGCCTGCTCGGCGTCAACATCGCGCCCGTCACGCCCGACGTCGCGCAGGCGCTCGGCCTGCCGAACGCCAATGGCGCGCTCGTCACTCAGGTCGTCGATGCCTCGGCCGCGGCCAAGGCCGGCATCCGCGCCGGCGACGTGATCACGGCCGTCAACGGCCGCGCCGTCAAGTCGCACACCGAGCTGCGCAACGCGATCGGGCTGCTGCGGGTCGGCGAGCGGGTCGAGATCGCCCTGCTGCGCGACGCGCAGGCGCGCAAGGTCACGGCGCTGATCGAGGCGCCGGCCGGTGAGACCAGCGCTGCGACGCCGGCCACACCGGCAGAACCCGCCAAGCCGCCGCATCCCGGCCTCGAAGGCGCGACGCTCGGCGATGCGCCCGCCGCCGGCGGCGTGCAGGTGCGGGCCGTGGCGCCGAACAGTCGTGCCGCAGCGGCGGGCCTGCGCAGCAACGACGTCATCGTCGGCGCCAACCGCGTGCGGATCACGAACCTGGCGGCACTGCGCGACGTCGCGAAGGCGGGCGGCTCGCTGGTGCTGAGCGTGCGGCGCGGCGAGACGACCGTCGTGATCCTGCTGCGCTGACGGGAGCCATCAACATGCGCATCGTGATCCTGGGCGGCACGGGCTTCGTCGGCAGTGCGCTGGTCGCGCGGCTCGCCGCCGCCGGCCATGACGTGCGGGTGCTGACCCGGCACATCGACCGCGCGCGCCATCTGGCCGTGCTGCCCAGCGTCAGCATCGGCGTCGCGAACGTCCACGATCCGCTGGTGCTGCGCCGCGAGTTCGCCGGCGCGGACGTCGCAATCAATCTGGTCGGCATACTCAATGAACCCGGCCGCTCCGGTGCGGGCTTTGCCAGCGCGCATGCCGACCTGACGCGCGAGGTGGTCGCCGCGGCAGCGGCGCGCGGCGTGCGCAAGCTGCTGCAGATGAGCTCGCTCGGCGCCGACGCGACGGGCGGCCCGAGCCACTACCTGCGCTCGAAGGGTGTTGCCGAGCAGCACGTGCGCGCCGCGCCGGCCACGCTGCGCTGGACGATGTTCCGGCCGTCCGTGATCTTCGGGCCCGGCGACTCGCTGCTGAACCGCTTCGCGGGACTGCTGCGACTGTCTCTGGGCTTCATGCCGCTGGCCCGCGCCGGCACGCGCTTTGCGCCGGTCTACGTCGGCGATGTGGTCGAAGCCTTCCTGCGCTGCCTGCCCGACGCGAGTCATGAGGCTGCATCAGACGGTGCGAGCTACGACCTGTGCGGCCCCGAGATCCTGACGCTGGCGGAGCTCGTGCGCCGCACCGGCGACGCGATCGGGGTGCCCGCGAAGGTGCTGCCGCTTCCGGATGCGATCGCACGCGTGCAGGCCTTCGTCATGGATTTCCTGCCCGGCAAGCCGTTCTCGACCGACAACTACCGCTCGCTGCTGCTCGACAGCGTCTGCGCCGAGTGCGGCCTCGCGAAGCTGGGCATCCTGCCGGCGTCGCTCGCGGCGATCGTGCCAACCTACCTGGCCGACACCTCGCACAGCAACGCGCGCCGCTCCGCCGACGGCCTGCGCGCCAGTTCGCGCACGCGGTCGTAGAACCGCGGCAGGTCGCCGTCGACCGCGGCGAGTTCGCGTTCGAAGCCGGCGACGCACTGCCAGTAGGTCGCCACCGACGCGAGGTGGGCGTTGTTGAGCCCGAGCTCGATCCAGCGCGAGAACCCGGCGCGCCGACCCGCCGCCGCCTCGATGCCGCGCAGTTCCGCAGCCAGCTCGAGCAGGCGCGCCTGCTTCGCGACCCGCATCGGCGCCGGCGCCAGCGGCTGCGCATACAGCACGGCGAGATCCGCTCGGGCACGGGTGATCGCAGCGACGAAGCGTTGCTGCAGCTCCAGCCGGGCGCGGCGCGCCGC
>JBIITU010000203.1:0-6148 GCA_044340335.1 Steroidobacteraceae bacterium | reverse complement strand
CGAGTCGTGGCCGAGCAGGTTGAAGCTCGGCGTGTAGGCGTTGCGCAGGTCGCCGCCGGGCAGCAGCTTGCCGGCGTTGAAGCGGCCATCGGGGTCGATGCGCGCCTTGTAGGCGCGCAGGTCGTGCATCTCGGCGTCGGTCAGGTACTCGAGCTTCGTGATGCCGATGCCGTGCTCGCCCGAGATCACGCCGTTGAGGTCGCGTGCGATCTGCATGATGCGCCCGACGGCCTCGTTCGCGTCGTGCAGCATCTCGTAGTCGTCGGAGTTGACCGGGATGTTGGTGTGGATGTTGCCGTCGCCAGCGTGCATGTGCAGCGCGACGAACACGCGGCCGCGCAGCACGCGTTTGTGCACGGCGCGGGCCTCGGCCAGGATCGGCGCGAACTGGTCGCCGGCGAACAGCCGATCGAGCGGCGCGCGCAGCTCCTGTTTCCAGGAGACGCGCACCTCGCGCGACTGCAGCTGCTCGAAGTGCTCGTCGAGCCGCTCGAGATACCCGGCCCAGCGCGCGCGCACCTCGGCGAGCAGCGCCAGTGCCTGCTGCGGCCGGTCGCCGAGCTTCTCTTCGTTGCTGAGCTTGTCGAGGTCGGCATCGCCGGTCTTGCCGCAGCGCAGGTCGCCGCGGAAATACTCTTCGAGCGCCGCGACGATCTTGAGCTTGTTGCGGATCGACAGCTCGATGTTGATGCGTTCGATCGCGTCGGTGTACTCACCGAGCCGCGCGATCGGGATCACGACGTCTTCGTTGATCTTGAACGCGTTGGTGTGCTTGGCGATGGCTGCCGTGCGCGCGCGGTCGAGCCAGAATTTCTTGCGCGCATCGGGGTTCACGGCAATGAAGCCTTCGCCCGAACGGGCGTTGGCGATGCGCACGACGTCGCTGGTCAGCCGCGCGACCGCATCGGCGTCGTCGCCGACCAGGTCGCCGATCAGCACCATCTTGGGCAGCGCGCCGCGCTTCGACTTGGTCACGTAGCCGACAGCCTTCAGGTACCGCTCGTCGAGATGCTCGAGGCCTGCGAGCAGCACGCCGGCCGCGCGGCCTGGGCCGTTCAGGTGGTCGGTGATCTCGACGATCGAGGGGATCGCATCGCGCGGCTGGCCGAAGAACTCGAGGCAGACCGTGCGGATGTGCTTCGGCATCCGGTGCACGACCCAGCGCGAACTCGTGATCAGGCCGTCGACGCCTTCCTTCTGCACGCCTGGCAGGCCGCCGAGGAATTTGTCGGTGACGTCCTTGCCGAGGCCGGCCTTGCGGAACGCGGCGCCCGGCATGCGGATTTCTTCGGTGCGCAGCAGGCGCGCCCGCGTCGCCGGTTCGCGGCCGTCTTTCCACGTCAGCCGGAACACGACTTCCGGCGCCTCGTGGATCTTGCCGAGGTTGTGGTTCAGCCGCTCGACCTCGAGCCAGTTGCCGTCGGGGTCGACCATGCGCCACCAGGCGAGGTTGTCGACGGCGGTGCCCCACAGCACGGCCTTCTTGCCGCCGGCGTTCATCGCAATGTTGCCGCCGATGCACGAGGCGTCGATCGAGGTCGGGTCGACGGCGAACACGAAGCCCGCGCGCTCGGCCGCGTCGGCGACGCGCTTGGTGACCACCCCTGCCTCGCTGAACACGGTCGGCACGTCGTGCTCGACGCCGATCAGGCGCACGGTCTCGACCTCGGAGACAGTCTCGAGCTTCTCGGTGTTGATGACCGCGGAACGCGGCGTCAGCGGCACGGCGCCGCCGGTATAGCCGGTGCCGCCGCCACGCGGAATGATGGTGAGCCCGAGTTCGATGCAGGCGCGCACCAGACCCGGAATTTCATCCTCGGCATCGGGCGCGATGACGACGAACGGGAACTCGACGCGCCAGTCGGTCGCATCGGTGACGTGCGAGACGCGCGCGAACGCATCGAAGCGCACGGCATCGGCGCGGACATGCTTGCCCAGCAGGCGTCGCGCCCGCTCGCGCAGCTTCGCGGTGTCGTCGAAGTGGGCCGCGAAGCGCTGCACTGCCTGCCGCGCGGCGACCAGCAACTGGCCGACTTTCGCATCGCGGTCGGCGTCGTCGCTGCCGCGGCGGCGGTCGACTTCACGCAGCCGGTGGTTCAGCGCGTCGATCAGCAGCTTGCGGCGCTTCGGATTCTCGAGCAGGTCGTCCTCGAGATAGGGATTGCGCTGCACGACCCAGATGTCGCCCAGCACTTCATAAAGCATGCGCGCCGAGCGGCCGGTGCGGCGCTCGCCCCGCAGTTCGTCGAGCAGGCGCCAGGCCTCGTCGCCCAGCAGCCGGATCACGATCTCGCGATCCGAGAACGACGTGTAGTTGTAGGGGATCTCGCGCAGCCGCGCCGGCGTGGCCGGTTCGGTGGGGGAGGGGAGCTCAGCAGGCTCGGAAACGTTCTTCAGGGCAAGCATGTGTCGCGGGCAATCCACATCCGTGCGGATGAGTCAGGGTCTGTCTGCCCTAGCTTGCGGTACATCCGGAGTGACGGCAACCGCCATCCTGGCTAGGATGAACTCGTGACTGATTTGTCCAGCGAATAAGGAGGTTGCATGTCATCTGCCACACCGACTGATCGTCTGCTGGACGACCTGCGCCAGGTCGTCGAAGACACCGAAGCGCTGCTGCGCGCGACCGCCGGACAGGCCGGCGAACGGGCCCAGGAGGCCCGCAGCCGTGCCGAGGACTCCCTGCGCCAGGCCCGGGTGCGTCTCGAGAGCCTGGAGGAGGAGGTCGTCACGCGCGCCCGTGATGCCGCCCATGAGGCCGATCGCTATGTCCACGCCAACCCGTGGCAGTCGATCGGCATCGCGGCGGGGGTCGCCTTCGTGCTCGGCCTGCTGGTGAGTCGCCGTTGAGTCCGCTCGCAGGACCCGCTGCGCCGCCACCAGGCGGTGAGCGGGCCGGCCTGTTCGATTCCGCGCGTCGCCTGCTGGCGCGGCTGCTCGCGCTGGCGCAGACCCGACTCGAGCTGCTGACGACCGAGCTGTCGCTCGAGGTGCAGCGCGCGGTGTCGCTGCTCGTCTGGGCCTTCGTCGCGCTGTTCTTCGGTGGGCTCGCGGTGCTGATGCTGACGCTGACGCTGGTCATCGCGTTCTGGGAGCAGCATCGGCTGCTGGCCGCGGGACTCGCGACGCTGCTGTTCGTCGGCATCACCGCCGTGGCGGTCGGCGTGCTGCGCCACAAGCTGCGTAGCCGTGGCCGATTGCTGGGCGCCAGCCTCGATGAACTGCGGGCCGATGTCGCCGCGCTCGACCCGGACGCGGAGCCGCGCCGGTGAACGCCCGCCTGCGCGAACTCGAACTGCGGCGCGACCTGCTCGTGCTGCGCAGTCGCTTGCTGCGCACGCAGGCGACCCTGGATGGCGCGGCCATCGGCGCGCGCGTCGCGCAGGTCGATCGCGGCTTCAGCGCCGTGCGCAACCTGGCGAGTTCGCCGGTCGTGCTCGGCGTCGCCGCACTGGTCGCGCTTGCGGTCGGGCCGCAACGCGCGGTGCGCTGGGCAGGGCGGGGCCTCGTCGCGCTGTCGCTGGCGCGCCGCATCGCGCGCATGGCCGCAACGGCGCGCTGACGCGAACTGTCAGCGACCCGCGCCCCCGCCGCCTGCAGGCGTCACCGGGAAGCCGCGCTTGCGCATCAGCGCTTCGATGCCGGCATCGCGACCGCGGAACGCGCGGTAGGCGTCCGCGGGTTCGAGCGTATTGCCACGCCGGAACACGTTGTCCATGAGCCGCTGCGCGACGGCGCGATCCCAGGGACCGCCGGCGCCGGTGAACGCCTCCCAGGCGTCGGCGGTCAGCGTGTCTGACCACAGATAGCTGTAGTAGCCAGCCGAGTAACCGTCGCCCGCGAACACGTGCTGGAACTGCGGCGTGCGGTGCCGCATGACGATCTCGCGCGGCATGCCGAGCGCGGCGAGCGTGTCGCGCTCGAACCCATCCGGGTCGATCTTCGCATCCGCGGCGAGATGCAGTTTCATGTCGATCAGCGCGCTGGCCAGGTACTCGATCGTGCCGAAGCCCTGGTTGAACTGCTCGGCGCGCAGGATCTTCTCGACCAGCGCCTTTGGCATCGGTTCACCGGTCTGGAAATGCGTCGCGTAGCGGTTCAGCACTTCTGGCACGGCCAGCCAGTGCTCGAGCAGTTGCGACGGGAACTCGACGTAGTCGCGCGCGACGTTGGTGCCCGACAGGCTCGGATACGTGACATCCGAAGCCAGGCCGTGCAGCGCATGGCCGAACTCATGGAACAGCGTGACGGCATCGTCCCAGCTGATCAGCACCGGTTCGCCCGGCTTGCCGCGCAGGAAGTTCGAGTTGTTCGAGACGATGGTGGTGATCTCGCCGCGGAACCGCTCCTGGTTGCGGTAGGCGTTCATCCACGCGCCGCTCTGTTTGCCCGGCCGCGCGTAGGGATCGAAGTACCACAGGCCGATGTGACGGCCGGTTCGATCGCGCACTTCCCAGACGCTGACATCCGGGTGATAGACGGGCACGGCCTGCGTGTCGGTGACCGGCACGAAGTCCATGCCGAACAGTTCGCCGGCCACGTAGAACATGCCCTCGCGCAGCCGATCGAGCTGCATGTAGGGCTTGATCTCGTTCTCGTCGAGGTCGTACTTGGCCTTGCGCACCTTCTCGGCGTAGTAGCGGTAATCCCAGGGCTCGATCCTGATGCGTTCGCCGCCTTGCGTCGCTTCGGCGTCGGCAATGTCCTGCATGTCGGCCACTTCCTCGCGCACGCGCGCGACGGCCGGCGTCCACACCGCTTCGAGCAACTGCATCGCGCGCTCCGGCGTGCGCGCCATCGTGTCTTCGAGGCGCCAGTGCGCGTGGCTCTGGTAGCCGAGCAGCTTGGCGCGCTCGGCCCGCAGTTGCAGGATCTCGGCGATGATGGCGTTGTTGTCGTGCGCGCCGCCGTTGTCGCCGCGATTGACGAAGCTGCGCCAGACCTTCTCGCGCAGGTCGCGGCGGCTCGAGTAGGTCAGGAACGGTTCGACACTCGAGCGGGTGTTCAGGATCGCCCACTGGCCCGGGCGGCCCGCGGTCGCCGCCGCGGCTGCGGCGGCCGCGCGCAGCGAGTCGGACAGGCCGGCGAGGTCTGCCTCTGCCAGCAGGAACAGCGTCTGGCCGTCCTCTTCGGCGAGGATGTTCTGGCCGAACTGCGTGTACAGCGCCGCGAGGCGCTGGTTGAGCGCCGACATCCGCTGCTTCGCGGCGGCGTCGAGACGGGCGCCCGCGCGCACGAAATTCTTGTGGTGCAGCCAGGTCAGGCGCTGCTGCTCGGCCGTCAGGCCCGCGCGCTCGCGGCTGGCGTAGACGGCAGCGACGCGCGCGAACAGCGCTGCGTTCTGCGTGATCTGGTCGAAGAACGCGGCGAGCTTCGGCGCCATCTCGCGCTCGACGGCCTGCACGGCCGGGTCGCTCAGGGTCGAGGTGTAGACGCCGAAGATCGTCAGCACGCGCTCGAGCTCGCGACCCGATTCCTCGAGCGCCGCGATCGTGTTCTCGAAATCCGCGGGACGCGGATCGGCCGCGATGCGGTCGATGGCGGCAAGCTGCAGTGCCATGGCGCTTTCGATCGCCGGTTGCAGCCGGTCGGGTCGGGCCTCGTTCCACGGCGGCACGCCGCCGTAAGGGCCACGCCACGGCGAGAGCAGCGCGCTGGCGGCAACGGCGCCAATGTCGGCGCTGCTTCCGGCGGTTGCGCTGCTGGGGGTGGGCGCCGTTGTGGCCGGCGCCGTCGCGCAGGCCGTCAGGGCGGCGGTCATGACAAGGCCGGCGCAGCGAACCAGGACTGCGCGGGCGGGAGCATGGAGCGGTGACATGGTGACAAGTCGTCGATCCGGAAGTTGAAGAGGGCGCGAGATTAACCCGGTTTGTGTCCCGCTTCACGTTCGTGGCGCTCAAGCAACGGCGGCAAAGGGTCGTTACTTATGTCATCGAGACAGCGCCCATCCGCCGGGCGCCCGGAGTGCCCATGCAAGTCCAGGACAGTGTTCGCAACGATCTGATGCCGCTGATGCAGGCATCCGCCAAGACCGCGCTCGACAGCCGTCGCAGCGACGCCGCTGCGAAGGACCCGGGCGACGCCGCCGCTGGCCTGCGCCGCAAGGCCTTCGGCGAAATGGGCCGCACGCTGGGCCTCGACTTCGCCG
>JBIITU010000202.1:0-6179 GCA_044340335.1 Steroidobacteraceae bacterium | reverse complement strand
CGTGCAGCTGCCGATGATCGAGTTCCTCGACCTGCCGGAGCGGGCGCTGGATGAGCTCGCGATGCTGAAGGTGCGCCTCGTCGGCCTGCCCGCGGAGGCGGCCTTCAAGTTCCCGTCGCAGCTGTCGGGCGGCATGATCAAGCGCGCCGCGCTCGCCCGGGCGCTGGCGCTGGATCCGCAGCTGCTGTTCCTCGACGAACCCACCTCGGGCCTGGATCCGATCAGCGCCGCGGCGTTCGATGAGCTCGTCATGGCGCTGCAGCGTCAGCTGCGGCTGACGATCGTCATGATCACGCATGATCTGGACACCATATTCCGGACCTGCAATCGTGTCGGGGTGATCGTCGACCGCAAAATGATCAGCGACTCGCTCGAGGGCATCCTCGCGAACCCGCACCCGTGGATCCACGACTATTTCCACGGCGAACGGGCGCTGCGCTTCGGCCAGGGGACGACGCATGGAACGTGAAGCCAACTACGCCGCCGTCGGCGCCTTCGTGCTGCTGGTCATCGCCATGGCCGGCCTGTTCGTCTACTGGTACGCCGACAGTCGCGATGTGCGCGAGTACCGTCGTTACGAGATCTACTTCGAGGGCTCGGTCAGCGGCCTGACCGAGGGCAGCACGGTGCGGTTCCTCGGTGTCGACGTCGGGCGGGTGCGCGATATCCGCGTCGACCGGCGCGCCGCCGGGCGCGTGCAGGTCATCGCCGACATCGACAGCGAGGCACCGGTCACCGAACAGACGGTGGCCGAGCTGTCGCTGCAGGGCGTGACCGGCCTGCTGTACATCGACCTGCTCGGCCAGCCCGGCACCAAGAAGCTGATCGACCAGGTGCCGAGCCAGAGTTACCCGGTCATCGCCTCGGTGCGGTCCAACTTCGACGTCTTCGTCAGCAGCCTGCCGGATGTCGTCGCGAGCGCCGGCCAGGTCGCGCAGCGCGTCAACCTGGTGCTGTCGGACCAGAACATCGAGGCGCTTGCCCGAACGGTTGCCAATATCGAGGCAGCGAGTCGCACGCTGCCGGGCACGATGCGCGAAATCGACCTGCTCGCCAGGGACCTGCGCGTCGCTGCCGGCGAGGTGCGCGCCGTCGCTGCGAGCGTGCGCACGCTGACGGACACCGCGGCCCCCGAGGCCACGGCCGCGCTGCAGCGCGTGCGTGTCGCGGCCGACAATCTCGCGACGACGACGACGCGGCTCGACCAGCTGCTCGCCGAGAGCCAGCGCGACGTGCGCGCGTTCACGCGTGACGGCCTGCCGGAGTTCGAGCAGCTGGTGCGCGACAGCCGCGCCGCTGCCGGCGAGTTCCAGTCGCTGATGCGCAGCCTGCGCGAGAATCCCTCCCAGCTGGTTTACGAGCCGCCTGCGAGCGGCGTGGAGATCCCGCGATGAATCAGGCTCGGATGCTGCTGCGCATCGCGCTGCCGGGCATGATGCTCGCCGCGCTGCTCGGGCTGGGTGGCTGCGGCGGCTTGCGCAGCGACGCGACGGCGCCGCTCAGCTGGCTGCTGAGTGCGCCGGCGGCCGCACCGGCTGCCGGGGCATCGAGCTCGCCAGGCGCAGCGCCCCTCACGGCGTTCGCGCTGCGCGTCGAGCGGCCGATCGCGCCGCCGGGCTTCGACACCGACCGCATCCTCGTGATCCGCGAGCCGCGCGTGCTCGAGCACTACGCCGGCAGCCGCTGGACGGGGGCACTGCCCGATGTGCTGACTGCGCTGCTGGTCGACACGCTGCGCAGCGCCAACGCGTTCACCGCCGTGCACGATAGTTCGGCAGCGCTGCAGTCGGATTATTCCCTGCGGGTCACGCTCCGGCATTTCGAGGCCGACATGACCGCAGGCGGCACGCCCGTCGTGCGCGTCGTGCTCGATGCCACGGTCGGCCGGCGCGCCGATCGCGGCATCGTCGCCACCTTCGCGGCCGAGGGCCGCGCGACGGCAGATGCCGAACGGATGCGCAGTGTCGTCGCCGCATTCGATGCGGCCAACGCAGCGGCACTGCGGGACATCGCGCTGCGTACGGTCGAGGCGGTGGTTGCCGATTCGCGGTCGCAGTAGCGGTCGCCGGCCTCCTGCTCAGAAGCTCGACAGGCCCGTCGCTTCCATGATGCGGTAGGCCCAGTAGCTCGACTGCGCCGGGTCGGCGAACGTGCCGAAGTCGGTGCTGTATTCCACGCCGACCGGCGCCCGATTCGTCCACAGCGTGTCGAACCAGGTCGTCGCCGCACGCACGATCTCGGTGTCCGGCGGCGCTTCGACCGCGAGATTTGCCTCGAGGTTGAAGTCGGCGACGTTGCGGCGCGTCAGGTTTGCCGAGCCCGTGGTCAGCCAGCTGCGATCGGTCTGGTGCAGCGCGAACAGCTTGCTGTGGAACTGCTCGCCATGCGTGCGGTACCAGCGCAGCTTGATCGCGCCGTCGCTGCGGGTGACCAGTTCGGATGCAACCGGCCGGTTCGGGATGCCGTTCTTTTCACGACCGAAGGCGTCGCGGTTCGGGTCAAGCAGCACGCGGATCGTCACGCCGCGCGCCGCGGCTGCGACCAGCGCGTCGATGATGCGCCGCTCGGACAGATAGAACATCGCCAGGTCGATGCGATCGTCGCGCTGCGCGAGCGCGATCTGCTCGAGCAGCGCGTCACGGATGGCGCCTTCGGTCAGCGTGCGCAGGCGCAGTGCGGGCCCGGCGCGCGGCGCAGTGGTTGCAGCCGTTGCAGCCGGGGCGGCCGTGGCGACCACGGCGGGCATTGGCCAATCGCCGCGCCAGCCGGAGAAACGCGCCACCGCGAGTTCGCTCGCCAGCAGCGCCGTCAGCGCCGCGCCGCGCACCTGCAGCGCAGTGTTGGAATGCGCGCCGCTGGCATCGTGCGGGTTCATCGAGCCGACCAGGCCGATCAATCCGCCCGCGCCGTCATCGGCAACGAGCACTTTGCGATGATTGGCCTTCATGTTCAGCAGTCGCGCCCAGGCGCGGAAGGTCACGCGCTCCGGTCCTTCCGCGAGCGGGTTGGGCAGCCAGCCCAGTCCCGCGCCGTCGCCGCTCCACCAGCGTATCCCGACGCGCCACAGCGTCGAGTAGATCGGGTTCGGATCGCGCAACCGGTCGAGGTCGGTGACGACGACGTCGACGCCAGCGGCGCGCAGCGCGGCGAGGTCGGGTGACGGTGCGCCACCGTAGACGTCGTTGATGGGGTCGGTGATGAACAGCACGCGCAGTTGCGGCTGGTCGCGACGCGCAGCGATCACCGCATCGCGCAGTTCACGTGACAGCGAGCGCACCGGCGTCTGCGCGGCAGCAGCCCCGGCATCCGCCGCGGTTTCCGGCCCGAGCGAACCGTGGTGGGCATTGAACAGGAACTGATCGAGGACGATGAACTCTCGGGCCGCGGCAATCATCCGCAACGACTCGTCGAAGATCTGCTGCTGGACCACCGGTCTGCCGTAGCCATCGGCGGCGGTGATGTCGAACAACAGCCGGGCGTCGCCCGCGGGGGCCTCGATCCAGTCGGACGCGACCCGCAGCCCGTCGGGCAGCGGCTTCGCGCCATGCCAGACACCGACCGACAGCACCGGCCCCAGCACGGCCACAACGACGCCGAGCCGGACCCACCGACGCCAGCGGCGGACCCCAGCATCGGGAGCCGCTTTGGGCAGGGCGCCTGATTCGACGGTCATTGTGTCATTTTAGCCACGAAAGCCTGTCCGTCCGCGCTCCAGGTCGCATCAGTAGGTCATCTCGCTGTACAAGTCTTGTACAGGTGATAGATATACAAAACGTTGACAAACCTGCGGGTAGCGGTATCCTAGACCCGTCAACCGTCCAACCTGACGAGTGACCCCCCGTTGAGGCGGATCGCAAGATCCGCCTTTTTCTTTTCCGGGGCGATCAGCCGGCCAGGCTTTCGGCCGCGGCCAGTGCCTCGCTGAGCTCCAGCCACCGTGTTTCCAGGGCGTCGATGTCGGCCACGTGGGCCGCATGCTGCTGCTGCAGCGAACGCTGCTCCGCGATGGGCACGTCGCTGTAGAAGGCAGGGTCAGCCATGCGCGCCTCGATCGCGGCGCGCTGAGTCGTGAGTTCCGCCAGGCGCTGCTCCGAGGCGCGCAGTGCATCCCGCAGCGGCGCGAGCTCGGCGCGGCGCGCGGCTGCGCGCCGCCGCGCATCGACGCCGCGTTCGCGCGCGGCGCGCGGCTCCGCAGCCGCGGCAAGTTCGCTGGCGTCGCGCGCGCCCGTCCCGGCCCCGGTCTCGATCGGGCGCCCCAGCCACTTCGCGTAGTCCTCGAGATCGCCATCGAAGGGCGTTACCGCGCCGCCCCCGACGATCAGGAACTCGTCGCAGACGCCACGCAGCAGCGCGCGGTCATGCGACACGACGACCACTGCGCCCGGGAACTCCTGCAACGCGAGCAGCAGCGACTCGCGCATCTCGAAATCGAGGTGGTTGGTCGGCTCGTCGAGCAGCAGCAGATTGGGGCGGCGCGCGACGAGGATCGCCAGCGACAGCCGGGCGCGCTCGCCACCTGAAAAGCGCGCCACCCGTTCGAAGACGCGCTCGCCACTGAAGCCGAACTGGCCGAGGTGATCGCGGCAGCGCTGTTCCGTCCAGAGCGGCAGTTCCGGTCCGCCGCGGCGGCGCAGCCCGAGCAATGCCGTGGAGTCGACGTCGAGCTGCTCGAGCTCGAGCTGCGCGAAGAAGCCGGTCTCGAGATCAGCAGCCGGCAGCCGCTCGCCCGCCGCGGCGCTCAGCTCGCCGGCGATCAGCTTCATCAAGGTCGATTTGCCGGCACCGTTGCGCCCGAGGATGCCGAGCCGCGCGTCCGGCTGGACGGCGAGCGTGACGCGCTCGATCACCCGGCGCGCGCCGTAGCCAGCCGCGGCGCCGTCGAGCGTCAGCAGCGGCCTGGGCAATTTGCGCGGCGCGGCGAAACTCCAGTCGAAGCCGGATTCTTCCTGCAGTTCGAGGATCTGCGGCAGGCGTTCGAGCCACTTGATGCGGCTCTGCACCTGTTTTGCCTTGCTTGCCTTGGCGCGAAACCGGTCGACGAAGCCCTGCACCCGCGCCGCTTCGCGGCGCTGTCGCACCGCCGTCGCCGCGCTCTGCGCGCGCGCCGCGGCGCGCTGGGTCTCGAAGGCGCTGTAGTTGCCGCTCCAGGCTGTCAGCCGCTGGCTTTCGAAGTGCAGCACCTTGTTGACGATGGCGTCGAGGAACTCACGGTCGTGCGACACCAGCAGCAGCGTGCCCGGATAGGCGCGCAACCAGGACTCGAGCCACAGCACTGCGTCGAGATCGAGGTGATTGGTCGGCTCGTCGAGCAGCAGCATGTCGGAGCGGCGCATCAGCGCGCGCGCGAGATTCGCGCGCATGCGCAGTCCGCCCGAGAACTCGAGCAACGGCCGGTCGATGTCGGCGGGGTTGAATCCGAGACCATCGAGCAGTGCGGCCGCGCGGCTGCGTGCCGTGTAGCCGCCGGCATGGTCGAACTCGGCGAGCAGTTCCGCCTCGCGCAGCCCATCGCCGCCACGGCGGGCCGCCTCGATGCGGGCGGACAGCGCGCTCAGTTCGACATCGCCGCCGATGACGTAGTCGACGACCGGCTCGGGTGAGTGCGGCACCTCCTGCGCGACCCAAGCGATGGTCAGGTTCGACGGCAGCTCGAGCTCGCCTGCGTCGGCACCGAGGTCGCCGCGCAGCAGCGCCAGCAGTGTCGATTTGCCGCAGCCGTTACGGCCGACGACACCGACTTTCTCGCCGCGAAACACGCTGATCGTGGCGTGCTCGACCAGCGGCAGCGGGCCGAGGCGCAGCGTGACGTCTCGCAGATGCAGCATGGTCTTGCCGGCGCGCGCGGCGCGTGAGGCGGAAAGGGATGCTCAGGCCGACGACGCGCCGGCGCTGCTGCCGGCTGCGCCAGCCGTGAGCAGCGGGGCGAACGGCGGGTCGCCCGCTTCCTGACGGATCATCAGGTTCTTTAGATCCGCGACCACGCAGGGCTCGCCGAACAGGCGCCCCTGCGCGAAGTTGCAGTGATGCGCGCGCAGGAACTCGAGGTGCCGCATCGACTCGACGCCCTCCGCGATCACTTCCATGCCGAGGCTGCGGCCCATCTCGATGATGGTGCGGACGATGGTCGCGTCGCCCTCGTCGTCGCCGAGGTCGCGGACGAAGGACTGGTCGATCTTCAG
>JBIITU010000467.1:0-2556 GCA_044340335.1 Steroidobacteraceae bacterium | reverse complement strand
AACAGGAACAACTCGTTGTTGCCCCAGAACGTGTTGAAGTCGCCGGCGACGATGACGGGCTTGTGCGACTTGACGATCAGGTCATGCAGCGAGCGCAGCTGCTGCTGGCGATGCCGGTACTTCAACGACAGGTGCACCAGGAACACGCAGCAGTCATCGAGCTCGAGTTCGATGATGAGCTTCTTGATGCCCGTCTCGAAGTAATGAAAGCGCTCGCCGGTGACGCGCGGCGCCGCCAGGATTGCGTTGCCCTGCTTGCGCACGATGGGCATCAGGTGATTGATCGACGAGGCGCCGTACTTGCACTGGTAGGTCGTGTAGTGGCCCAGGTGCGAGGCGATATGCTCGGCCTGATTGACCATGCCGGTGCGGATCGAACCGGTATCGACTTCGATCAGCCCCACCAGATCGGGATCCTGCGAACGGATGAACTGGGTGATCCCGTCCAGTACCTTGCGACTGCTGCGCAGGTAACCCGCACCCGGCAGCGGCAAGTGGAAAGCCGGACCCGTGCCGGTAGCGTAGCGAATGTTGTAAATCAGCAGGCGCATGAGTCGGACGTCCTAGCCAGGCGCACAGTTTACGCCTGTCGGGCATGTAAAATCGTGGCAATACGGCCCATATCGGCCGCGACGGGGTGGACCTTCAATGACGGACACAAGTTCAGGCGAGAACGATCCGATCCGGATTTTCGTCACAACGGGAATCGCGGAACCCGCCGACTACTCGAGATTGCTCGAGTACCTCGAGAGCGCGCGCGGCTTCCGTTACAAGAACACCGGCGCGAGCCCCCTCGATGCCTCGCTCGGCGCCCAGGCGCTGCGCGAGAGTCTGCGCACCGCCATCGGACGCGCCGAGATGGTCGTCGCACTCGGCGAGCTGGACGAGAAGGAGCCCGACCTGTGCACGTTCCAGCTTGCGTTTGCGCAAAGCGCGGGCAAGCCAGTGCTGTTGCTGCCGCATTTCGGATCCACCAAAACGCCCGGCAAACCGCTGCTGCAACTGGTCAACGAGACAGGGGAGTGGAACCAGCGCGCGATCCCGGATGCGATCAAGCGTCTCGCGCGCGGCGAAGACACCAACCGCTGGGAGACGATCGACTTCACGCTCGACTGAACGCCGAGCTTGCGCGGGATCAGGCGCGGGATTCAGCCGAAAACAGCGGGATCACCTGCGCGCCCGGTTGCGCCGGGATCACGCGGACTTCATCGCCGATGCCGATGCTCGACATCCGCGAGAACAGGTCGATCAGCATCGCCGCCAGTGTTTCGACCTGGTCATTCGACAGCTTGCGGATGGTGGCCGCAGCTGCATCTTCACCCCGCAGTGGGCGTTCGCGCGTCATGGCACGCAGCAGGTTCGCGAAGTCATCGCGAATGTCGCTGGGCAGAAGCTCGCAATCGATGTCGCACAGCTGCTGGCGATACGCAGCGTACAGGCGCTCCTTGACCGTACCCGAGCGGGTCAGGATCAAGGCCGCCGATTTGAATTTCTGAAGCGCAAGGTCCATGCGACCCCCGGTCACGCAGACAAATCACTTACAACCACAACCTGAGGTAAATCCTGAAGAACCTGGACTGAGATTTCAGTCATGGATTCAGCTACCTACGCGGCAAATCTACACCGCCTTTACCAATATGCCAACGCCGGATTGCGGCTCTGTGACACACGTCCGGCGGTCGCCGGGCAGCGACGTTACTGCGACTTAGGTCAAGTCAGCGGGCCGGGATTTCCCTGACCATGCCGAGTTAACCATGCTTGGCCTGCCACTCCGCCGCCTGATCCTCCCTGCCGCTGCGCTGCTGTTCCTCGCCGCGTTGGCGGTGGTCGTGCAGGCGGTGTTGCTGAAGAGCTACCGCGAACTGGAACAGGACGCGATCGCACAGAGCACCGAACAGGTCGTGCGGGCGCTGGCGGCCGAGCTGCGGCAAATCGGCCTGGTCGGCAACGACTACGCCAGCTGGGATGAAATGTACGAGTTCGTGCGTACCGCCGATCCTGAGTTCGTCGCCAACAACTTCTCGGAACCGGGCCTGCGGGACCTCGAACTGGATGCGGTCTGGGTCATCGACGAGGCCGGCCGAGAGGTGTTCTTGGCGGAACAGACGCCGGAGCCGGCGCGCTACGAACTGCCCGCCCCAGCGCCGCTGACCGCAACGTTGCGGGCTGCGCTGCCGCGCCTGCAGGCGCTGCCAAGCGGACGACTGCCGCTGCTGCGGCTCGGGTCCGATCTCGCACTGGTGTCGATACACCCGATCATCCGGACAGATCGCAGTGGCCCGGAGCGCGGACAACTGATCATGCTGCGCCGTCTCAGGCCGGCTGTCATCGAGCGTCTGGAGAACGTCAGTCAACTGCCAGTCCGCCTTTGGGCGGTGCCTGGGCAGGGCGCGTCCAGGCTGCCGCAGCCCCTGCTCGACTGGCATCTGTCCCCGCAGCCCGTCACTGACCGGGTCGCGTTCGCGGAGACCGCGGAGCGCATCCACGGCTACGCCTTGCGGCGCGACGCGAGCGGCGCCGCAGCGGGCTGGCTGGCCACCCACACCCCGCGCACCG
>JBIITU010000371.1:0-3625 GCA_044340335.1 Steroidobacteraceae bacterium | reverse complement strand
CGCCAGGGCACGCAGACCGTACTGCTGCTGCTGGGTGCCATCTCGCTGCTCATCGTCACCGCTCTGATCGCCTGGCTCGCGCTCGGGCGCCGCCTGGCGCAGTCTCGCCGGCGCGCGCAGACGAGCGAGGTGCTGTACCGCGCGGTGGTCGAGCAGGCCGAGGACGGCATCGTCATCGCAAGCCCGGTCGACCATCGCATCCTGCAGGTGAACCCGGGCCTGGCACGGATGACGCACTCGACTGAAGCCGAATGGCGCGGCCAGCCGCTCGAGGCATTGCTGATGTCGGCGTCGGTGCCGCTGTTCCTCAGTGCGCTGCAGGAGTCGGAACAGGGCGTTGCGGGGACCTGCGAAATCGAACTGAAGAATGGCACGGGGCAAGGTCAGCTCGTCGAATTCAGTTCCAACCGGCTGACCGTCGATGATGACGCCGTGTTGTGCCTGATCTTCCGCGACGTCTCGCAGCGCAAACTGGCCGAAGCGCGCCTGCTGGACCAGCAGAAACGCCTCGAGCACCTAGCGAACCACGATGCGCTGACCGGCCTGCCGAACCGCCTTTACCTGAACTTCCGCTTGCCCGGCATGCTGGCGGATGCCGCGCGTGAGCATCACGCCGTCGCGGTCTGTTATCTGGACGTCGACAACTTCAAGAACATCAACGATACGAGCGGCCATGACGTCGGCGACGAGTTCCTGCGGGCACTGGCCGAGCGGCTGCGCAATACGGTGGCCAGCGGCGATCTGGTCGCGCGCATCAGTGGCGACGAGTTCGTCATCGTCTCGGTGGCCCGCGATCCGCGCGTCTTCGACGCGATCGCGCGCCGCGTGACCAGCCATCTGCGAACGCCGATCCATGTCGGCGGCCGCGATGTGCCGGTGAGCGTCAGCATGGGCATCGCCGTCTATCCCCAGGACGGCGAAGCCGCGGCCGAACTGTTGCGCAATGCGGATATCGCGCTATACCAGGCCAAGGAGCAGGGGCGCGACAACTACCAGTTCTTCGTGCGCGCGATGAACGAACGGGTGCGTGAGCGCATGCGCCTCGAACAGGCCCTGCGCGAAGCCCTCGGGGCCGAACAGCTGAGCGTCGAGTACCAGCCTGTCATCGACCTGCGCACAGGTCGGATCGCCGCCCTCGAGGCACTGGCGCGCTGGCGGCATCCGACGCTCGGGCAGGTACCGCCCGCACAGTTCATCCCGGTTGCCGAGGAAGCGGGACTCATCGTCGAGCTCGGCGAAAACATCCTGCGCCAGGTTTGCCTGCAGCTCGCCGTCTGGCGCATGTCGGGGATTCCCGTGGTGCCCGTCGCCGTCAACGTCTCCGCGCAGCAGCTCCAGCGCAGCAATATCCGCGATCGGGTGCTCGCGATCTGCAGCGAAACCGGCATCCAGCCGCGACTGTTGCAGCTGGAACTCACCGAGAGCGCGCTGATGCGTGAGATCGATCGCCAGATCGCGCCACTCGAGGGGTTGCGCGCCGCGGGCGTGCAGATCTCGATCGACGATTTTGGCACCGGCTACTCAAGCCTGAGCTACCTGAAGCATCTGCCGATCGATCACCTGAAGATCGACCGCAGTTTCGTGCGCGACATGGCAGTCGACGCCAACGATGCGGCGATCGTCAGTGCCATCATCGGCATGGCGCGCAGCCTGCGGCTCGAAACGATTGCAGAGGGCGTGGAAACCGGTCAGCACGCGATGCGGCTTGCGAGCCTGGGTTGCACGATGGCGCAGGGTTTCTATTACAGCGCGCCATTGCCAGCCATCCAGGCGGAGAGCCTGTTGATGCGTGGCTCAGCCCAGGCGGGCGCGTTGTTCAGTACGCCACTGGCTTCCCGGACCCGCTCGTCTTAGTGCGCATAATGTATATTAAGTAAAATATTGCATATGGGGTGCTGATGTAGATCGCTATATCATCCCCAAAATGCACACGCCGACCACCACGGCGACGCCCCGTTTCCCGGCGTCAAGGCTCTCCATTGTCCTGCTGTCGCTCGCCATCACGGCTCTCGGCGCTGGCGCTGCGACAGCGGCCGGCCCGCAGATCGGCTCGTGGGGATACGACCTCGCGGGCAAGGATGTGTCGGTCAGGCCCGGCGATGACTTCTTTCGGTTCTCCGGCGGCCGCTGGCTGCAGTCGCAGCAAATGCCGGACGACAAGACCCGCTACGGCACCTTCGACGTCCTGGCGGATCGCGCCGAAGCCGATACGCGCCGGATCATCGAAGAGCTCGCCGCGACACCGGCTGAGCCCGGGACACCGGCGCGCAAGGTCGGCGATTTCTACAACGCCTACCTCGACACCGCCGCAATCGACGCGCGCGGTCTCGCGCCGCTCGCGGCCGGCTTGAAAGCGATCCGGTCGGCGCGCACGCACGCTGACATCGCGCGGTTGATAGCGCAGCCGGACCTGCCGCTGAACGGACCGATCGGCGCGGGCATCGGCATCGATCAGAAGAACCCTGATCGCTACATCGTGACGGTGTCACATGCTGGGCTTGGCCTGCCGGAACGCGAGTACTACCTGCGCGACGACGAGCAGTTCCAGCAGATCCGCAGCCAGTATCGCGCGCACATGGCGCGGTTGCTTGAACTCGGCGGCTTGGCACGCGGCAAATCAGCGCTGGCATCGGCCGACCGGATCATCACGCTCGAGACGGAGATCGCGAAGCGGCACTGGCCGATTGCGCAGCGCCGCGAGCGCGACCAGACCTACAATCTCAAGTCACGCGACGAGTTGATTGCCTTGCTCGCGGGCTATCCGGTGGCGGAATCGCTGGACGCCGCTGGACTGACCGGCGCGCGCGAGTTCATCGTGCGCGAGCTCAGCGCGATGCAACCGCTGGCCGAGTTGTTCCGGCAGACGCCGGTCAGGGTCTGGCGCGAGTACCTGGGTTATCACTATCTGCGCGGCACGGCGCACGTGCTGCCACAGGCTATCGACGCCGAAGTGTTCGATTTCTTCAGCCGCACGCTCAACGGTCAACCCGAGCAGCGACCACGCTGGAAACGCGCGGTGAACGCCGTCAACGGCACGCTGGGTGAAGCCGTCGGACAAGTCTATGTGCAACGGCATTTCCCGCCGGACTCAAAGCGCCAGATGCTGGAACTGGTCGAGAACGTGCGCAAGGCCTATGGCCAGCGGATCCGTGCCCTGCCCTGGATGACCGACGAGACCAAACAGGTCGCGCTCGAGAAGCTTGCCGCCTTCCGCCCGAAGATCGGTTATCCAGACAAGTGGCGCGACTATTCGCAGCTCGAGGTGCGTGCCGACGACGCGTTTGGCAACCTGCAGCGTGCGGCCGTGTTCGAGTGGCAGCACGATCTGGCTCGCCTCGATGGACCCACCGATCGTGACGAGTGGTTCATGACACCGCAGACGGTCAACGCCTATTACAACCCGGTGTTCAACGAGATCGTGTTCCCGGCAGCGATCCTGCAGCCACCGTTCTTTGATCCGGCGGCGGACCCTGCAGTCAACTACGGCGGCATCGGCGGAGTCATCGGCCATGAAATGGGCCACGGCTTCGACGACCAGGGTTCGAAGTCCGATGCCCGCGGCGTGCTGCGCAGCTGGTGGAACGCCCGCGACGAGCAGGCGTTCAAGGCGCTCGGGGACCGGCTC
>JBIITU010000232.1:0-5572 GCA_044340335.1 Steroidobacteraceae bacterium | reverse complement strand
CGCGCCCTCGGCGAGCACCTGCCAGCCGAGGCCGTCGCTGAGCAACGCGGACAAGTCTTCGGGTTCCGGGGATGCGATCGTGATCGCGAGCAGCTTGTTGACAGAAGCGGTCATGGGAGGCCTCCCGGGTGGGCGCGCAGCAGGCGGCGTTCCGCTAGAATATCTCGCATGCAGGAAGTCACCACGCCCTTCGATGCGGCATTTTCCCGTGCGGTCGATCTCGGCAACAAGATCGCGGAGAAAGACCAGGAAGCGGATGTCTGGGACATCGCCGATGGTCTGCTGGCAGGCGCCGTGCAGTTCTGGCTGTACTCGCGCCAGCCCTGTGGCGATGCGCGCTGCCAGGACTGCATGCCGATCAGCACCGCGGAGGGCCGCATGGCGGAACTGCGCCGGCTGCTGCAGGAACTGGCGGCCGAGAGCGAGTACTTCCACTCGCCGACCGATTCGAACGCCGGCCGCGCCTGAGGCACCGGTCGTCCGGGCGGTTCAGCCCGTTGCAGTCGTCTCCGCCAGCGCCGCGGCGAGAATGTCGAGCCCTTCCTCGAGTTCCGCATCGGGGATCGTCAGCGGCGCGAGAAACCGGATCACGTTCGAGTAGATGCCGCAGGACAGCAGCACGAGCCCACGCCGGCCGGCTGCCTGCACCAGCGCGCGCGTCAGATCGGCGTCGGGCCGGGTGGCGTCGCGCTGCTTGACGAGCTCCATCGCGACCATCGCACCCAGGCCGCGCACGTCGCCGATGCAGTCGTGCTGCGCCTGCAGGGCGCGCAGTCGTTCGAGCAGGCGCGACCCGAGGCGCTGTGCGCGCTCCGCCAGGCGCTCGCGCTGCAGGACATCGAGCACGGCGAGGCCAGCCGCGCACGCGAGCGGCGAACCGGCATACGTGCCGCCCAGTCCGCCCGGCGCGGGCGCATCCATGATCTCGGCTTTGCCGATCACCGCCGACAGCGGCACGCCGCCCGCGATGCTCTTGGCGACGGTCATCAGGTCGGGTTCGATGCCGGCGTGCTCGACGGCGAACATGCGGCCGGTGCGCGCGAAGCCGGTCTGGATTTCATCGACGATCAGCACGATGCCGTGCTGGTCGCACAACGCGCGCAGCGCGCGCAGGAAAGTGGCGCTCGCGATGTAGAAGCCGCCTTCGCCGAGCACGGGCTCGACGATGATCGCCGCGACGCGCGCCGGGTCGACATCGGCCTTGAACAACTGCTCGATCGCGGCGAGCGACTGCGCCTCGCCGATGTCGTGATAGGCCATCGGGAACGGCGCGTGGAACACCTCGGGCAGCATCGGCCCGAAGCCCGCCTTGTACGGCTGCACCTTGCCCGTCAGGCTGATGCAGGCGAGGGTGCGTCCGTGGAAGCCGCCGCTGAAGGCGACCACAGCCGAGCGCTTCGTGTGATAGCGCGCGATCTTGATCGCGTTCTCGACCGCTTCGGCGCCCGTGGTCAGGAACAGCGTCTTTTTCGGCGTCGGGCCGGGCGCGAGCGCGTTGAGGCGCTCGGCCAGCGCGACATAGCTTTCGTATGGCGTGACCTGGAAGCAGGCGTGCGACAGGTTCTCGAGCTGCGCCGCGACTGCGGCTTTGACATCCGGATGGCCATGGCCGGTGTTCAGCACGGCGATGCCACTGGCGAAGTCGATGTAGCGCCGGCCTTCGACGTCCCAGATCTGCGCGTTGCTGGCGCGCGCGGCGTAGACCGCCAGCGAGTTGCCGACCCCGCGCGGGATGGCCGTGACGCGGCGCGCGGCGAGATCCGTGTTGCTGGGGCGGGTCATGCGAGCCGATGCCGCGCGATTGGCAGCGAACGCAGGCGTTTGCCGGTGGCGGCGTAGATCGCGTTGCAGACCGCAGGTGCGACCAGCGCGGTCGCCGGTTCGCCGATGCCGCCGGGTGCTTCGCCGCTGTCGAGCAGATTGACGTGCAGCCGCGGCACTTCGTGCAGCCGCAGGATGCGATAGTCGTTGAAGTTGCCCTGCTGCACGCGGCCGCCCTGCAGGTTGATCTCGCCCCACAGCGCCGCCGACAACCCAAACACGATCGAGCTCTCGATCTGCGCACGCACGATCGCGGGGTTGACCATCTGGCCGCAGTCGCTGGCGCACCAGATCTGGTGCACGCGCGGCGCACCGCCCTCGATCGACACTTCGGCGACCTGCGCCATGTAGGTGCCGTAGCCTTCCATCAGCGCGAGGCCGTGGAAGCGCCCCGCCGGCGCAGTCCCGAAGCGCGAGTCGGCCACGACGGCCTTCAGCACCGCCGCATAGCGCGGCTGCTTGCCGAGCAGTCCGAGGCGGAAGTCGGCGGCATTCAGCCGCGCGACCGCGGCCAGCTCGTCCATGAAGCTCTCGGCGACGAAGCAGTTCAGCGCGTGACTGACCGAACGCCAGTAACCGACATTGATGCCGATTTCGTGGCGGATGTAATCGACGCGCACGTGGGGCACGTCGTACGGATAGTTGACCGCAGCCTCGACGGCAAACGGGTCGACCATCTGGTCCGTGACGGACGGAAACATGCGCGCCGTGATCGACGGGCCGACGAGCTTGAGCTGCCAGGCGACCAGTTTGCCGCTGGCGTCGAATGCGGCGCTCGCCTGGTCGAAGGCCGGCGGACGATACGCGTCATGGCGCATGTCGTCTTCGCGCGTCCAGACCACCTGCACCGGTTTGCCGACCGCCTTGGATGCCTCGACCGCCGCGGGGATGAAATCGACCTCGAGTCGGCGACCGAAACCGCCGCCGAGGAAGGTGGTGTGCACGCGCACCTGCGCGGGCGCAAGCCCCGCTGCGCTTGCGGCGGTCGCCTGCGCGATGCCCTGCACCTGCGTGGGCACGTACAGGTCGCAGCCGTCGCTGCGAACGTCGGCCGTGCAGTTCTGCGGTTCGAGCGTCGCATGCGCCAGCAGCGGCAGTTCGTAGTCGGCGCGCACGCTGCGACCGCCGTCGCGGGCCGCGCCGGCAATCGCCGCCGCGGCGTCGCCATCGGCGCGGACGGACTGCGCCGTGCCGGACGCGGCGGCGCGCCGCAGGCCGTCACGGATGGCGCCGTCGTTGAGGCGGGCGTTCGGGCCGGCATCCCAGTCGATCTTCAGCGTTTCGCGCGCGCGCAGCGCCTGCCAGGAGCTGTCGGCGACGACCGCAACGCCGGTGCTGGTCGACACCACTGCGCGCACGCCGGGCATGCCCCGCGCGGCGCTGTCATCGAACTTGACGGCCTTGCCGCCCAGCACCGGCGACTGTGCCAGCGCTGCGAACAGCATGCCGGGCAGCCGCACGTCGATGCCGTAGCGCGCCGAACCGTCGACCTTGGCGGGCGTGTCGAGCCGGGCCTGCTCGCGCCCGATCACCGCGAACGCCGCGCGTTCCTTCAGCGCCGGCTTCTCCGGCACGGGCAGCTTGGCGGCTGCTGCGGCGACCTCGCCGAAGCGCAGGCGCTTGCCGCGGCTCGACACGATGACGCCATTCTCGACGCGGCAGTCGCTCGCCGGGATATCCCATTCGGCGCAGGCCGCCGCGACGAGCATTTCCCGCGCGCTCGCGCCGGCGGTGCGCAGCTTGGTCCAGGCATCGCGGATGCTGGTGCTCCCGCCAGTGACCTGGCCACCGAGCAGGTCGTTCGTGAACTTCGCATCGGCGGGGGCGAAGTCGAGCTTGATGCGCGTGACATCGACACCGAGTTCCTCGGCGATCAGCATCGGCAGGGACGTGAACACGCCCTGGCCCATTTCTGCTCGATCGACGAGGAACGAAATGCTGTCGTCCGTGCCGATCGTCAGCCAGGCACTGAACGGCAGTTGCTGCAGCGGGCCGGGCTTGCGCGCCTCGTTGCTGCAGCCGGTCAGGGAGATCGGAATCGTGAGTCCGGCCGCAAGCCCCGCCGAGAGCGTGAGCCCCGACGCGACGAATGCTCGACGCTGCATGGTGTAACCCTCGTTTTAGAGGAGAACGAAACTCAGGTCGCGGAACCGCCGCCTTCACCTGCGGCGCGATGGATCGCCGCGCGGATGCGCGGATAGGTGCCGCAGCGGCACAGGTTGCCCGCCATCGCGGTGTCGATCTCCGCGTCGGTGGGCTTGGGCGTCTTCGCGAGCAGCGCGGCCGCCGACATGATCTGCCCGGACTGGCAGTAGCCGCATTGCGGCACGTCGAGCGCGATCCAGGCCTGCTGCACCGGGTGACTGCGGTCGGTCGACAGTCCCTCGATGGTCGTGATCTTCTGCTCGCCGATGGTGCTGACCGGGGTCACGCAGGAGCGGATCGGTTCGCCCTCGACGTGCACGGTGCAGGCGCCGCACAGCGCCATGCCGCAGCCATACTTGGTGCCCGTGAGGCCCAGGGTGTCCCGCAGCACCCAGAGCAGGGGGGTTTCCGGATCGACGTCGACTTCGACCGACTTGCCGTTGATGCTGAGCTTGATCGCCATGGAAGCCTCCGGTTGTCCCACCGAACTATATGCCTGCCCGCGTCTTTGCGCACGCGCTCGCAGGGCGGCCTGCCGCCGGACGTCCAGCGGGGCCCGGCGCGACCCCTCTGCTAGAATTGCGGCATGAATGCAGCATCCGAAACTGCGCCGATCCGCGCGGAAGTCGTCATTGTCGGCGCCGGCCCCTGCGGCCTGTTCCAGGTATTCGAACTGGGCCTGCTCGGCATCTCCGCCCATCTGGTCGACACCCTGAAGACGCCGGGCGGCCAGTGCACCGAGCTCTATCCCGACAAGCCGATCTACGACATCCCCGCCTTGCCGGTCTGCGGCGCGCAGGAACTCGTCGACCGGCTGATGGCGCAGATCAAGCCGTTCAACCCGACCTGGCACCTCGGCGAGGAAGTCGTGCATGTGGCGAAGCGCGACGATGGCCGCTTCGATGTCGTGACCTCCGGCGGCACCGCTTTCGATGCCGGTGCGATCGTCATCGCCGCCGGCGTCGGCTCCTTCCAGCCGCGGCGCATCGGCCTGCCGGGTGCCGAAGCTTTCGAGGGCCGCCAGATCCACTACCGCGTCAAGAGCGCGGACGAGTACCGGCACGCCGCGAGCGTGATCTTCGGCGGCGGCGACTCCGCGCTCGACTGGGCGATCGAGTTCGCGGCGACGGCGAAGTCGCTGACGCTGGTGCACCGGCGGCCGGACTTTCGCGCCGCGCCGGCCTCGGTCGCGCGGATGCGCGAACTGGTCGCGGCGGGACGCATGCAGTACGTCGAGGGGCTCGCGGACTCGCTGCTGCTCGACGGCGGCGAACTGCGCGGCGTGCGCGTCAAGAGCGGCGATGGCACGCTGCACGATCTGCCCGCCGAGCACCTGTTCGCCTTCTTCGGCCTGCATCCGAAGCTCGGACCGATCGCCGAGTGGGGCATCGCGCTGGAAAAGAAGGCGTTGACGGTCGACACCGAGAAGTTCCAGACCAGCGTGCCCGGCATCTTCGCGATCGGCGACATCAACACCTATCCGGGCAAGAAGAAGCTGATCCTGTCGGGCTTCCACGAAGCGGCGCTGGCGGCCTTCGCGATCCAGTCGCACCTGTATCCGCAGAAGAAGCAGTTCCTGCAGTACACGACCACGAGCCCGGTCATG
>JBIITU010000011.1:0-22641 GCA_044340335.1 Steroidobacteraceae bacterium | reverse complement strand
CTTGCAGCGCTCGGCATCGCTGCTCAGGTGATCGGCGGCGCGAAGCTCGCCGCTGAGCTGGATGCCGAACGCGCGATCCGCGACGGCACGGAACTGGCCGCGAGGCTCGATTGACGTGGGCAGACTCGCCTCGATGTTCCGATCGACCGACGCTTTCGCTGAGCAGCTTAACTGGCTGGATCAATCCCCTGACGAACCATCCTTCACGTTGCGCCGGTCGGCGCGCGCGCGCCGGCTCAGCGTGCGCGTGCATCGCGATGCGCGCGTCGAAGTGGTGGCGCCGCAGCGGCTCGCGGAACGCAGCATTGCCGATTTCCTGACCCGGCACCGCGACTGGATCCGGCAACGCCTGGAGGTCGCGCTGCGCCAACGCGTTCCGCCGCAGCCGTTTCCGCCCGAGCAGGTGCTGCTGCATGCTTTCGACGAGACGTGGCGGGTGCATCTCGCTGGAGGTCGGGGTCCTGTACGCGTCCGAGCTCGCCAGAGCGGGCTGCTCGAGGTGTCCGGCGATACCGCCTGCAAAGCGTCGCTGCGGCGCGCGCTGCTGGGCTGGCTGATCCGCCACAGTCGCGAGCGGCTTGCTGGCGCGCTTGCGCAGGCTGCGCAACTGCATGGCTTTCGCTATGCGGCCATGTCCGTGCGGCGGCAGCGCACGCGCTGGGGCTCCTGTTCGACCCGCGGCACCATCAGCCTGAACGTCTGCCTGGCCTTTCAACCGCCGGAAGTGCTGCGCTACCTGCTGATCCACGAACTGGCGCACACTCGCCACATGAATCACTCACCGGCTTTCTGGGCCTGTGTCGCGGCTGCTTGTCCCGACTGGCAGCGGCTCGATCGCGCGCTGATCGAGGGGTGGCGCCATGTGCCGCACTGGGTTTTCGAACGCGAAGCGAGCAGCTGATGAGCGAATCCGGCGATGAACCGCGCGCCCGCGTCGACCTGTCGGACGAAGCCGTCCACTGGGATCTCGGCAGTTCCTTGTCCTATGGCGAGTACCTGGGGCTCGAGAAACTGCTGACGGCGCAGCGCCCGCTGACCCACGAGCACGATGAGATGCTGTTCATCATCGTGCATCAGGCATCCGAGCTCTGGATGCGCCTGATGCTGCACGAGCTTGGGGCTGTGTTCGAGAGCGTGCGACGCGACAACCTCGATCCATCCTTCAAGCGCCTGAGCCGCATCTCACGCGTGCAGCAGCAGCTGTTGTCGGCCTGGGAGGTTCTGTCGACCCTGACGCCGTCCGAGTACTCGGCGTTTCGCAACGCCCTGGGGCGCTCATCGGGCTTCCAGAGCGTGCAGTACCGCCTGCTCGAGTTCCGTCTCGGCAACAAGAATCCCGACATGGTGCGCGTGCATCGGCGCGATCCGGAGGCACATGCGCGCCTGCAGGATGCGCTCGAGGCGCCATCGCTGTACGACGAGGTGCTGCGGCTGCTGTCACGACGCGGATACGGCGTGCCGGAAGAGTGCCTGTCGCGCGACTTCACCGAGCCCTACGAGGCGTCCAAGCAGGTCGCCGGGGCCTGGCTCGGCGTGTATCACAATGCCGAGAAGGACTGGGATCTGTACGAACTCGCCGAGCGACTGGTCGATCTCGATCACAGGTTCCAGCTGTGGCGTTTCCATCACCTGAAGACGGTGGAACGCGTCATTGGCTACAAGCCGGGCACCGGCGGCACTTCTGGCGTGCACTATCTCGCCAAGGCACTGGAGCTCAGGTTTTTTCCAGAGTTGTGGCAGGTCCGCACATCGATGTGATGCGCTGCCGGCCGTGTGCTTGCGACCGCAGCCGTTCGCCGCTGGGTTCGCTCAATGCCATTCGATGACGTGGATCTGGCGGCGCTCGCACTCGGCGCGAAGCGCGCCTGAAGCGTTGACGCACCAACCCTGATCAACCGCATCGAGGTGCGGGACGTCGGGCATCGAATTGCCGTACGCGATTGCGCGGGCATCCGGGAACTGCAGACGCAGGCGCCTGACCTGAACGACTTTTTCTCCGTCACGGACGTTGGCGCTTGTCAGCGTGCCATCGAGTCGGTCGCCATTCCAGCGCACGGTGCTGCACACCGTTGTGTCGAATCCCAGCTCCGCGCCGATCACCGGAACGTACAGATCGACGCTCGCGGACATCAGCACGAGATGATCCTGCTGGCTGCGATGCGCGTCGATCGCGCGCAACGCGTCCGCAAACACGCCGCGTGCCAGCAGTTGGGGTACCCAACGCGACGTGTGCGCCGCGATCACCGAGCGTGGCAAGCCGCCGAGCGCGCTGCGTATGAACCGGCCCTTGAGTTCGCCGTGGTCTGCCCGCCCGGCCGCGAACCGCAGCAGCGTTGGCAGCACTGCCAGAAGTCGCGGCAGCCGCCACGGCCGGCGCAATAGCAGCGACAGCACGTACGGAAACAACGTGTCGCGGCGCGTGATCGTGCCGTCCAGATCGAAGAACACGAGTTGCAAGGTATGGAATCTCCATGGGGTGCGGCGGCTGTGCTGCCCGGATTTGCCCGAATGCCGCCCGCCGCCTGCCTCACCGCCCAGCTGCAATCGTCGCAGGTTCAATCGAGCGAGGCGAGTCATGACTTTGATTGATCGGGTAGGGCCGTTGTTCCTGAAAACGGCGACGATTGCAGTGTTGACCCTGTTCCTGCTGTGGCCGCTGGCGCGAGTGCAGGGACTGATCGAAGAGCGCCGCAGCCTCGAACAGCAGGCGCAGGAGCGGATCGCCGGGTCCTGGGGTGGGATGGCATGGGTGTCAGGGCCCATCCTAAGGATTCCGATGCAGCGGCGGACCTGGGTGCCGTACGAGAGCGCTGCCGATCGCGTCGAGCGCTGGATCGACGCGCCGGACCTGCAACTGCTCGCGACGCAGCTCGAGCTCGACGCGCGGCTGGAGGTCAGCAGCCGATCATCGGGGATCTATTCGATGCCCGTGTACCAGGTGACCGTCGTCGCGACGGGTGCTTTCAGGCGTGCCGATCTCGAGGCCTGGCGGGCACGGCCAGAGCGGTCGGAGCGCGGGCGGCTGGCTACCGCTGCCTTGCTGGTGCCAACCCTGGAGTTGTCGCGGGTTCTCGCAGTCAAGCAGTTCGAACTTGGTGGGCGCGCCTTGGGCGTCATGGCGGGAGGCGTGGCGGGCATGGCGGCGCTGAAGGGCGACGCGGACGTCGACGCACTGCTGGCGGCGACTTCCGGTGAACTGCTGCCGTTCAGGATCGAGTGCACGCTGGCGGGCAGTCAGGCGCTGCGCTTCATCCCGACTGCGCGCGAAGTCCGGGTCAGCGCGGGTGGCAACTGGAGCGCGCCGCGTTTCGAAGGCGCACCCGCAGCGTTGACGCCAAAGATCGACGCCGACGGCTTCAGTGCCAAGTGGCAAGCGCTCGAACTGAATCATGGCCTGCCGGTCAGCTGGCGCGGCAGCGAACTCGACTCGTCGCGACTGACGGGAGCGAGCTTCGGTTTCGACCTGTTCGTGCCGGTAGATGTGTACTCGCGCAACTGGCGCGCCGTGCGCTACGGCGTGCTGTTCATCGCGCTGACCTTCCTGTGCCTGTTCGTCTGGGAGCACGGCCGACCGCAGGTTCGGCTCCATCCGATGCACTACGCGCTCGTCGGTCTCGCACTTGCAATCTTCTACCTGATGCTGCTCGCGCTGTCCGAGCACATCGGGTTCCTGTGGGCGTACGCAGGGTCCGCTGCCGCACTGATACTGCTGGTCTGCTGGTACATCTCTGGCGTGATGGGTGATTGGCGGCCGGCCGTGACCCTGGGCATCGTGCTGGGCGCTGCCTACGCCGCGTTGTATCGCGTGCTCGACTCCGAGGATTACGCGCTGCTGATGGGCAGTGCGATGGTATTCACCGCGCTGGCAACGCTGATGATCGCGACGCGCAGACTCGACTGGAACTCGCTGGGGCGGCGCGAAGTGTGAGCAAGCAGGGCGGGGTCGGGTGGCCGCTGCCACCCGACCCCAGCCTGACAGCTACTTCTTGCGCCGTGCGGTCTTCGCGGGCTTGCGGACGACCGCCTTGGCTTTGCGCTTCGCCACCGGCTTGGTCTTGGCCTTGGGCTTGGCCTTCGCCTTGGGCCTGGCTTTGGACTTCGCCTTGGGTTTGGATTTTGCCTTGGGCTTGGACTTCGCCTTGGGCTTCTTCTGTCCGCTGGCGGCAAGCTGGCGCAGCACGTACTGCAGGATGCCACCGTGACGGTAGTAATCGCGCTCCTTCGGCGTGTCGATGCGCACGCGCACTTCGAAGCGGATCGGGGCGCCGGTCTCGGGCGTTGCCGTGACGATCACCGTGCGCGCTTCCGCATTCTGCAGGTCCGAGAAGTCGAACACTTCGCGACCATTCAGGCCGAGGCTCTGGGCATTCTGGCCGTTGATGAACTGCAGGGGCAGTACCCCCATGCCGATCAGGTTCGAGCGGTGGATGCGCTCGAAGCTCTCCGCGATGACGGCCTTCACGCCCAGCAGCATCGTGCCCTTGGCGGCCCAGTCGCGGCTCGAACCGGTGCCGTATTCCTTGCCGGCGATGACCACCAGCGGCGTACCTGCCTGCTGGTACTTCATCGAGGCGTCGTAGATCGCCATCTGCTCGCCGCTCGGGATGTGCACGGTGACACCGCCCTCGGTGCCCGGCGCCAACAGGTTGCGCAGGCGGATGTTCGCGAACGTCCCACGCATCATGACTTCGTGGTTGCCGCGACGCGCGCCGTAGGAGTTGAAGTCCGCTTTCTGCACGCCGTTCGCTTCGAGGTACTTCGCTGCGGGGCTGCCGCGCGCGATGTCGCCTGCCGGCGAAATGTGGTCGGTCGTAACGGAATCGCCAAGCAACGCGAGCGCGCGCGCACCCTTGATCTGCGAGATCTTCGCCGGCTGCATGGTCATGCCGTCGAAGTAGGGCGGGTTGCGCACGTAGGTCGACTTCGGTTCCCAGGCATAGAGCTTGCCGGCCGGGATCTTGATCGCGCGCCAGTTCGCATCGCCCTCGAACACGCTGTCGTAGCTCTTGTTGAACATCTTCGAGCTGATCGACGCGCGCACCGTGTCGGCGACTTCCTGCGGCGACGGCCAGATGTCCTTCAGGAAGACCGGCTGGCCGTTGCTGCCCACGCCCAGCGGCTCGTTGTTCAGGTCGATGTCGGTCGTGCCGGCGAGCGCATAGGCGACTACCAGCGGCGGCGACGCCAGGAAGTTCATCTTCACTTCCGGATGCACGCGGCCTTCGAAGTTGCGGTTGCCGGACAGCACCGACGTGGCGATGACATCGCCCGCCTTCACGGCGGCGGAGATCTCGGGCTTCAGCGGGCCCGAGTTGCCGATGCAGGTCATGCAGCCGTAGCCGGTCACGGCGAAGCCGACGGCCTCGCAGTCATCGAGGAGGTTGGCCTTCTTCAGGTAATCGGTGACCACCTTCGAGCCAGGCGACAGGCTGGTCTTGACCCAGGGCTTGGCCTTGAGGCCCGCCTTGCGTGCATTGCGGGCGACCAGCGCAGCGCCGAGCATCACGGACGGGTTCGACGTATTGGTGCAGCTCGTGATCGCCGCGATCAGCACCGCGCCGTCGCGAACTTCGTAGTCGCCGCCGTTCTTGACGGCACCAACGCCAGTGGCCGAAGGATTCTTCTTCGTGCGCTCTTCCGACATCTGTGCGTGGGTCTTGCGATACACCTGCTTCAGGCTGCGCAGCGGCACGCGGTCCTGGGGGCGCTTCGGGCCAGCGAGCGACGGCTCGACCGTGCCGAGATCGAGTTCGAGCACATCGGTGTAATCGGCGGCCGGCGCGCCGTTGACGCGCCACATCCCCTGCGCCTTTGCGTAGGCCTCGACCAGCGCGATCTGCTCCTTCGGGCGACCCGACAGCTCGAGGTAACGCAGCGTTTCCTCGTCGATCGGGAAGATGCCGCAGGTGCTGCCGTACTCCGGGGCCATGTTCGCAATCGTCGCGCGGTCCGCAAGCGGCAGCGACGCGAGGCCATCGCCGAAGTACTCGACGAACTTCTCGACCACGCCCTTCTTGCGCAGCATTTCGGTCAGCGTCAGCACGAGATCGGTCGCGGTGCAGCCTGCGGGCAGCTGGCCCGACAACTTCACGCCGATCACCTGCGGAATCAGCATCGTGACCGGCTGGCCGAGCATCGCGGCTTCCGCCTCGATGCCGCCGACGCCCCAGCCCAGCACGCCCAGGCCATTGATCATTGTCGTGTGCGAGTCGGTGCCGACCAGCGTATCCGGGTAGGCCTGCGGAATCTTGCCGTCGGCATTCTCGAACACGACGCGCGCAAGGTACTCGAGGTTGACCTGGTGGACGATGCCGGTGTTGGGCGGAACGACCTTGAAGTTCTTGAAGGCCGTCTGGCCCCAGCGCAGGAACGAGTAGCGCTCGCCGTTGCGTTCGAATTCGATCTTCGTGTTCTTCGCCAGCGAGTCGGTGCCGCCGTAGTGGTCGACCTGCACGGAGTGGTCGATGACGAGTTCCGCAGGTGCCAGCGGGTTGACGCGCTCGGGGTCGCCACCGAGCTTCTTGATCGCAGCGCGCATGGCCGCGAGATCGACGACGCAGGGCACGCCGGTGAAGTCCTGCATGATCACGCGCGCCGGCGTGAACGAAATCTCGTGATCAGGCGCCGCCTTGGCGTTCCAGTTCAGCAAGGCGTCGATGTCCTTGCGCGTGACGTTGACGCCGTCCTCGAAGCGCAGCAGGTTCTCGAGCAGGATCTTCAGCGAGAAGGGCAGCCGCGCAACCTTGGCGGCAGGCAGTGCCGCGAGACTCCAGATTTCGTACTGGCGTTTGCCGACCGCGAGCTGGGTGCGGGCTTTGAAGCTGTTCGTCATGCGACCTCCACGGGAAGATTGGAAATTATATTCGCTGTCGCTGGGTTCGCGGAATCGCTGATCAGCGGGAATGTCTGCTCGATCACGGCTCCGCCAAGGCAGCGCTCGCCGTCGTAGAGCACGGCAAACTGTCCAGGGGTGGCCGCGCGTTGCGGGACCGTGAACTCGATGCGCAGGCGGCCGTCGGGCAGCGGCATGATCTTGCCGGCCTGGTCGGTTTGCCGGTACCGCAGCTTGACACCTGCAGCAAAGCGTTCGGTCCGCGGCGGCGCCAGCCAATGCATCGCACCGGTCTCGATGGCAGCGCTCAGCAGCAGCGGATGGTCATGACCCTGGACGACTACCAGCGCGTTGCGGGTCGCATCCTTGGCGGCCACATACCACGGTGCTTCGTCGGCACCGGCGCGCCCGCCGACCTGCAGGCCGCCGCGCTGTCCGAGCGTGTAGTAGGGCAGTCCGACATGCGCGCCGACCCGCTCGCCGTCTGCCGTCAGGATAGGGCCGGGTCGGGCCGGCAGATGCTGCTGCAGGAACTCGCGGAACGGCCGCTCGCCGATGAAGCAGATGCCGGTGCTGTCGGGCTTGTCGTGGACGGGAAGGCCAGCCGCGCGTGCGAGCAGGCGCACCTCGGGCTTGTGCAGATCGCCCAGTGGAAACAGCGCGTGGGCGAGGTCGGCGCGGTCGACCGCATGCAGGAAGTAGCTCTGGTCCTTGGCGCTGTCGCGCCCCTTGAGCAGCGCGACGCCATCGGCGTGCGACTCGACCCTGGCGTAATGACCCGTGGCGAGGGACTCGCCACCGAGGCGCCGTGCATGGCGCAGGCAGACGCCAAACTTGATCTCGCGGTTGCACAGGACATCGGGGTTGGGCGTGCGCCCGGCGGCGTACTCGCGCAGGAAGTCCGCGAAGACGCGCTGTCGATACTCGGCCGCAAAGCTCACGCGGTGCAGCGGAATGCCGAGTTCGATCGCGACGGCGCGGGCGTCCTGGAAGTCGTCGGCCTGCGTGCAGTAGCTGTCGTCGTCGTCCCAGTTGCTCATGAACAGTCCCTGCACGTCGTGCCCGGCGCGCACGAGCAGCAGCGCGGCGACGGCGGAATCGACGCCACCCGAGAGGCCGACGATGACGCGGCGTCCGGCAGGGAACTGGGACATGTCCTATTGTACCCGCGTCGCCCGGCGAGCGGCGGACCCGCACGCGGCGCTAGAGGTTGACGGCGTGCACCTGGGCTGCGGCGTCGAGGTCGAGGCAGGCAACGGAATCCAGCGGCAGCCGCTGTCCAGCCAGGTAATCGTCGATACAGCGGATCACGAGCGGACTGCGTAGCCGTGCCGATCGGGCAACGAGTTCCCCGCGCGTCAGCCAGTGCGTCCGGACGATTCCGGCATCGAGCGGCAGCGAGGGGTCGAAATCCCGCACGGTGCCGATGAAGGCAAAACGCAGGGTCGCAATGCCATTGGCGGGGTTGCGCCACAGGTAAGTGCCAAGCAGCGCCTGCGGATCGAACGCCCAGGCGGTTTCCTCCCTGGCTTCACGCATGACTGCATCGAGCAGGGTTTCCCGCTCCTCGACGTGCCCGGCGGGCTGATTGAACACGAGGCGGTTGCGGATCCGCTCCTCCACGACCAGGAAGCGCCCCTGCTGCTCGACGATTGCCGCAACGGTGATATCCGGGCGCAGCCCCATCTTGCAGGACTCTCAGCGCGAGGCGATCCGCAGCCGAAGTTCGGGCTGGTGCGCCTGCCAAAGTGCATCGAACTGGTCGAGTTGCGCGCGCGCGATCGCCCGGTTCTGGAAATCCGCGACGCCTTCCCATTCGTTGGCACGGGGTCGCAACAGCACCGCTCGATCGTCCCCAATGATGTAGGACGTCGCGGACTGCGGGATGGGATTCAGCTCCGGCCTGATCTCGATGTAGCTTGTCAGGCGCCGAGCCATCGCCATGAAGCGGTTCGCGTCGCGCTCCACGCGCGACGGGTCGCCGAGCATCACGCGCACCTTGGCGAAGTTGCGGGACAGCACGAAGCGCTTGACGATCTCGAGGAACTCGTTGGTGTCGTACAGTTCGGGTTCGAGGTCCGGCGTGTAGATCGACAGCAGGCGCTGGGCGCTCGCGGCAATGCGATTGATGGCGGCGCGCATCTCTTCGCGCGTCGTCAGCACGGTCATCGTCGATGACTGCGCCGCAAACGCCGCCGTCTGACGCGACGCTTCGGCGTCCGTCAGTACTCGCAGTTCGAATTCCCCGGTGGTTTCCACGAAACCGGCTGTCCCTGGCACGGCTCTACGGCCGCGGTGACCCCCATCGTCCGTCGCAAGCGAGCGCGCGGGCAGACGAATCCGTCACGCTTTGGTCCGCAGTTATGTCAGCGTTCGCGGAAAGCGCGAGCCGGGTCTCATTCGAGCGTGGATTATGGCGAGCCGGGCTTCAGCTGTGGGTCGCGAGCCGCGCCGCCCAGCCGACATAATCTGCCGGGGTCAGCGCCGCCAGCCGCGTTTTCTCGGCCTCCGGCAGCGGCAAGGTGGCGACGAACTGCTGCAGCGAGTGGCGATCGATCGCCCGTCCGCGGGTGAAGTCCTTCAACAGTTCGTAGCCGTTCGGCACGCCTGCAGCACGCAGCACGGTCTGGATGGCTTCGCCGAGCACTTCCCAGGCCGGATCGAGATCTGCGGCGAGCCGCGCCGCGTCGGGTTCGATTTTCGCGAGCCCGCGCGCGAGCGAACGCCAGCCGATCAGCGCGTGCGCGAGTGCCACGCCGAGGTTGCGCAGCACGGTCGAGTCGGTGAGGTCGCGCTGGAAGCGCGACACGGGCAGCTTCTCGGCGAAGTGTCGCAGCAGGGCATTGGCGACGCCGAAATTGCCCTCGGCATTTTCGAAGTCGATCGGGTTGACCTTGTGCGGCATGGTCGAAGAGCCGACTTCGCCGGCGACAGGCCGCTGGCGCAAATAGCCCAGGCTGATGTAACCCCAGCAGTCGCGGGCAAAATCCAGCAACACGGTGTCGATCGCGGCGACCGCGTCGCAATACTCCGCGATCCAGTCGTGCGGTTCGATTTGCGTCGTATAGGCGTTGACTGTCAGTCCGAGCGACTCGATGAATTGCCGTGCGAGTGCCGGCCAGTCGACATCCGGATCCGCCACGACGTGCGCATTGTAGTTGCCCACCGCGCCGTTCCACTTGCCGAGGATCGTGATTGCCGCGAAGCGAGCCCGGGCGCGGCCGAGTCGCGCGGCCACGTTGGCGAACTCCTTGCCGAGCGTGGTCGGTGTGGCAGGCTGGCCGTGCGTCCGGGAAAGCATCGGCAGCTGCGCATGGGCGTGCGCAAACTGGCGCAGCGTCGCGGCGAGTTCGTCGACCGCCGCCAGCAGCGTCACGCGCGCGTTGCTCAGCATGCGCGCGTAGGAAAGATTGTTGATGTCCTCGGACGTGCAGCCGAAATGCACCAGCTCGAGTGCCGCGGCGCTGGCCCCCGCCGCGGCGAGTTGGTCGCGCACGTAGTACTCGACTGCCTTGACGTCGTGATTGGTGCGCGCTTCGATCGCCTTCACCGCTGCGGCGGCGCCGCTCGGCGGCGCATCGCCCAGCTGCTTCGCCGCCGCAATGACTGCCGCAGGCAGCCCCGTGCCGGCGACGCCGGCCAGGCGCGTGAAGCGGGTCCGGTGTTCATGCAGGAACAGCATCCAGCGCGCCTCGACCCGGATGCGTTCGAGAATCAGGCCGGCTTCCGACAACGTGGCGCGCAGCGGGTCCGCAGCGCGCGCGTAGCGGCCATCGATCGGGGACAGGGCGTCGAGCGGCGTGAGCGTCATGGTTCGGCGTACTGGCGCACCGGCCGGTGCTAGACTGCCAATGATAGCCGTATGTGCCCACTTTCGTCGTTTCAGAACCCGGATGACTCATCGCCGAGCGGCGCGCTGGCTCGACTGCCCGGTTCGCGGCTGCGCGAGCTCATTCGCCAGCGCGTGCGGCGTAGCGCCGTACCCGTCCATGACGACGAAGACTGGCGCCTGGGCACCGTGCCGGCGGATGTCCGCGTCGAGCTGCGGCGTTATTTCCCGCAGGTGCCGACGCGCGCCGCCGTCCTCGTCCCCATCATCGATCGCGGCGACGAACTTGCCGTGCTGCTCACCGAAAGGGCGTCTGACCTGCGGCATCACGCCGGCCAGATCAGCTTTCCAGGCGGTCGCATCGAACCTGCCGATCGGACCGCCGTGGACGCGGCGCTGCGCGAAGCGCACGAGGAGATCGGCCTGCAGCGTGAGCGCGTCGATGTCGTCGGGCTGCTGCCCGATCACCTGATCGTCAGCGGCTTTCGCGTCACGCCCGTGGTCGGGATCGTGCAACCGGATTACGCACTGACGCTCGACCGACGTGAAGTGGCGGACGCGTTCGAGGTGCCGCTGTCGTTCCTGCTCGACCCCGTGAACCACGTGCGACGGCGGCGACGCTTCGAGAACCACGAGGTGGAGCTGACGGACCTGCCCTGGGGCGAGCGCAATATCTGGGGTGCAACTGCCGGCATGCTGCTGACCCTGTACCACGTGCTGCGGGGCGAGGATGGCTGAGTCCGGTCACGGGCAGGGCATTGCGGCACTGCTCGAGGTGATGCGTCGGTTGCGGGATCCGGTGTCGGGTTGCCGCTGGGATCGCGAGCAGAGCTACGCGAGCATCATCCCTTACACGCTCGAAGAAGCCTTCGAGGTCGCCGACGCGGTCGAGCGCGCGGATCTCGCGGCGCTGCGTGACGAACTCGGCGATCTGCTGTTTCAGGTTGTGTTCCTGGCGCGAATCGCCGAAGAGCAGGGCGCGTTCGACTTCGATGCCGTGGCCGCCGGAATCGCTGCGAAACTGGTGCACAGGCACCCGCATGTGTTTGCCGGCGCGAGTCAGGCGGATGCCCAGGCACAGACCGCGGACTGGGAGCGCCGCAAGGCCGGGGAGCGAGCGGCTCGCGGCGAGACCGGCACGCTCGCGGGCGTTGCGCGCGCGCTGCCCGCGTTGACGCGAGCGCAGAAGATTGGCAAGCGCGCCGGCCGCGTCGGGTTCGACTGGCCCGGCGCGGCGGGCGTGCGCGACAAGCTCACGGAGGAGCTCGCCGAGGTCGACGCCGCGGTGCAGGCGGATCCAGCGTCCGCGCACACGTTCGAGGAGCTGGGCGACCTGCTGTTCGTGATCGCCAACTGGGCGCGCCACCTGGGTCATGATCCCGAGGCCGCGCTGCGCGCCGCGACGACCAAGTTCGAGCGGCGTTTCTCGCATATCGAAGTGGCGGCCACCGCGCTGGGTGAACCGCTGGAGACGCTGTCGGCGGAGCGCTGGGAGGCGCTGTGGCAGGCGGCAAAGCGCGCCGAACGCGGCCCCTGAGCGGTTCAGTCCCCATTCATTGACAGCCCCGTAATCTGGCTGCGAGTCCAGACAAAGGACCGCCGCGGGCGGCCCGGGACTCGGATGAACGGAGGCACTATGTCGCTGAACAATACAGGTCGTGGATTCAAGCTGGCCCTGGTCACTGCCGCCCTGGGCACACTGGTCGCTGGCACGGCGCTCGCCGACAACGGCAAGCATCGCGGCTGGGATCGCAAATACGACGATCGCCGCCATTCGGACTACGACTTCGCCCGCGTCGTCGATGTCGACCCGATCGTGCGTCGGATCCGCGTCACCGAGCCGGTGCGCGAGTGCTACGAGGAAACCCGCTACGAGCGTGACCAGCATTACGACAACCGCAGCGCGCAGCGCGGCTCGGCAGGGTCGATGATCCTCGGCGGCCTGATCGGCGCAGCGGTGGGCAACCAGATCGGTGGCGGTGACGGCCGCCGCGCGGCGACCGTCGCCGGTGCGATCATCGGTTCAGCCGTCGGACACGACGCGGCTGCGCGGCGCGATGCACGCGAAGGTCGCTACGACAGTCGCTACGACGACCGCTATCAGGGTCGGCCCTACACGGTCGAGCGTTGCGACATCCGCGAGGTGGAGAGTTGGGAGGAGCGCGTCGACGGCTACCGGGTGACCTACGACTACCAGGGGCGCCGCGGCCACATGACTCTGCCCTACGATCCGGGCCCGAAGGTGCGGGTGCGGGTGGATGTCCGCCCTGCCGAGTACTAGGCAGACCGTCTGGCGGTGACTGCGGTCACGGATTGGCGATGGACGGGGGCTGTAACCCCCGTCCATTTTTCCGCCGACGTGGCCGACACGGCTAGAATCCAACCTCAAGTCTGTCCGGACATTGCCCCATGACGCCGATTTCCCACGTGATCCAGCAGCCGCGACTGAGGCAGCCGCACCGCTACATGACGGTCGTGCTGGCCGCCGTGGTGGTCATGGTCGCTGCTGCCGTCGCCGCGTCCCCGGCGTCAGCAGCAGCGCGTGGTGAAAGGGTGGACTCGACCGGTGCCGCCTTCGCCACCGACGCGGTCGGCGAGCTGGCGTTGAAGGGTGACCTGTCGCTGGACGAAGCCATCGACCGTGCGCAGAAGCGTTACCGCGCACGCGTGGTGCGCGCCGAGCAGGTCGAGCAGGGCGGCCGGGTCGTCTACGTGCTGCGGCTGCTCAGTGACGACGACGGCCGCGTGTTCACGGTGCGTGTCGATGCACGCAGCGGGGACATGCAGTGAGAGTGCTGGTCGTCGAAGATGAGGCCGCGTTGCGGGAGTCGCTGCGCGAGCGTTTGCACGCTGCCGGCTTCACCGTCGATGCCGCCGCCGATGGCGAGGAAGGCCTGTACCAGGGGCGCGAGTTTCCGGTGGACGTCGCTGTCATCGACCTCGGGCTGCCGAAGCTGCCGGGCCTGGAACTGATCCGGCGCCTGCGCGCCGACAAGAAGACCTTCCCGATTCTCGTGCTGACGGCGCGTGATCGCTGGCAGGACAAGGTCGAGGGATTGCAGGCGGGCGCCGATGACTACGTCGCCAAGCCGTTCGAATTCGAAGAGGTGCTTGCGCGACTGCAGGCGCTGCTGCGCCGCGCCGGGGGCTGGGCTTCATCGGATCTGCGTTGCGGCCCGATCGTGCTGGATACGCGTTCACAGGCGGTGACGGTCAGCGGATCCGCAATCGAGCTGACCACCTTCGAGTACCGGATTCTCGAACACATGATGCTGCGCGCTGGCGATGTCATCTCCAAGACCGAGCTCACCGAGCGCCTGTACGAGCAGGATTTCGAACGCGACAGCAATACCATCGAAGTGTTCATCGGCCGGCTGCGCCGCAAGCTCGATCCGGACGACTCGCTGAAGCCGATCGAGACCCTGCGGGGGCGTGGCTATCGCTTCGCACTCGCACGTGAACCAGGCTGACCAGGCTCCCGCGCCCGCAGTGGGCGGTCGCGTCTACTCGCTGTCGCGACGCCTGCTGGTGTCCGTGTCCATCGCGCTGGTCGTGTTCTTCGGCCTGACGGCCGCTGCGCTGGACGCCATTTTTCGCGACTTGGCGCAACGCTCGCTGCGCGAGCTGCTGGACGCGCAACTGGTTGCGTTGATCGCGGCGGCCGAGACCGATGCGCTCGGGCGGGTGGTTGGCGCGTCCACGTCCGCCGACTCGCGGCTGCAGACCCCGGGCTCCGGTTTGTACGCCGAGATCCGTGACCGCGGCGGGGAATCGCTCTGGCGATCGCCATCGACGGCCGGCACGTTCCTCGATTTCGCCGCCGCCGCGGCGGCCGCCGATGCAGCGCCGCAGATCAAGCGGCTCGGCGGCGGCGGCAGAGTCGCCATCGCGGGTCGCAGCATCAGCTGGGAGCCGGTCAGCGGCCGTGAGCCGCAGCAGCTCGTGTTCTCGGTGGCGAGCAGCATGCAGTCCTATGACGAGCAGCTCGCGATGTACCGCACGCGCCTGTTCGGCGGGCTCGTGGTCGCCGGTCTGCTGGTGCTCGGGACGGTCGCACTGCTGTTGCGTTGGCTGACGAGCCCGATGCGCCGCTTGCAGCAGCAGATCGAGGCCGTCGAGGCTGGCCGGCTAGCGTCCCTGGGCAGCGGCTATCCGCGCGAGCTCGCCGGCGTCGCGGACGGCCTGAATGCGTTGCTGCAGGGCGAGCGTCGGCGCATCCAGCGTTACCGTGACACGCTCGGCAACCTGGCCCACAGCCTGAAGACGCCGCTGGCCGTCATTCGCAGTGCGATGGGCGGCAATGCCGAGGTGCCCATCGTGCGGGCACAAGTCGGCGCGGAGGTCGAGCGGATGCAGGACATCATCGCGCATCAGCTGCGCCGCGCAGCGACCAGCGGGCGGGTGATCGGCCAGCAGCCCGTCGACGTCGCACCGATCGTGCAGCAGTTGCGGGCGGCGATGCTGAAGGTGCATGGGAACAAGGATTTCGTGATCGAGCTCGCTCTCGGGGCCGGAACCCAGTTCATTGGCGACGCAGCCGACCTGACCGAAGCACTCGGCAACGTGATCGACAACGCCTGCAAGTGGTGTCGCTCGAGGGTGCGGGTCGAGGCCACGTCCGATGCCTTCGGGGCGTTGCGCATGGTGGTCGACGACGACGGGCCGGGCATGCCGGACGATCTGCGCAATCATGGACCGGAGCGCGGCCGCCGGGCCGACGAATCCACGCCCGGCCACGGCATCGGGCTCGCCATGGTGGCCGACACGGTGGAGCTGTACGGCGGGCGACTCGGGCTCGAATTGTCGCCGCTGGGTGGTGCGCGGGTCGTGCTCGCGCTGCCAGGCGCGCGGCCGCACTGAGCTGCAGCCGCGGCGAGCAGGTTCGATCACAGGTTGAACCGTATCCCCTGTGCAAGCGCGATGCGACCGGACCAGTTGATCGTATTGGTCTGGCGGCGCATGTAGGCGCGCCAGGCATCCGACCCGGATTCCCGCCCGCCGCCGGTGTCTTTCTCCCCGCCGAACGCACCGCCGATCTCCGCGCCCGATGTGCCGAGGTTGATGTTGGCGATACCGCAGTCGCTGCCGGTGGCCGCGAGGAAGCGTTCCGCAGCGCTCAGGCTGTCGGTGAACAGCGCCGACGACAGGCCGTGCGCGACGTCATTCTGCATGCGGATTGCGTCGTCGAGCGTGTCATAGGGGATCAGGTACAGGATCGGTGCGAAGGTCTCGTGCTGCACGATGTTCCAGTCGTTGCGGGCCCGCACGATTGCCGGTTCGACGAAATGGCCGGGCCCCGCGAGCCGTCGGCCACCGCACAGCAACGTGCCGCCGGCGGTGAGCGCCGCTGCGACGGCGGATTCGTAGCTTTGCACGGCAGCGGCGTCGATCAGCGGTCCCATCAGGGTCGCGGCGTCGGTGGGGTCGCCGATCCTCACCTGCGCGTAGGCTGCGACCAGGCTTCGCTCGATGGCGTCGATATGCGTGACCGGCGCAAACACGCGGCGCGTCGTCGTGCAGCGTTGCCCTGCCGTGCCGACGGCCCCGAACACGATGGAGGGAATCGCCAGCGCGAGATCGGCCTCACTGTCGATGATCACGGCGTTGTTGCCGCCGAGCTCCAGCAGCGACCGCCCGAGGCGCGCGGCAACGACTTCGCCCACGCGGCGGCCGACCGTCGTCGAACCCGTGAACGACACGAGCGCAACCCGCCGGTCGGCGACAAAACGTTCGGCCAGCGTCGTGCCTGCATCGATGAACAGATCGAATACCGCCGGAAAGCCGTGCTCGCGGCAGACGCGATTGCAGATCTGCTGCACGGCGATGGCGGTCAAGGGCGTCTTCGGCGAGGGCTTCCACACCGAGACGTTGCCGCAGACCGCGGCGAGGCAGGCGTTCCAGGCCCAGACCGCGACCGGAAAGTTGAACGCCGAAATGATGCCGACCACGCCCAGCGGATGCCATTGCTCGAGCATCCTGTGCTGCGCGCGTTCCGAGTGCATCGACAGTCCGTAGAGCATGCGCGACTGCCCGACCGCGAAGTCGGCGATGTCGATCATCTCCTGCACCTCGCCGCGACCCTCCGTCAGGATCTTGCCGTTCTCGAGGGTCACCAGCAGGCCGAGATCGTCCTTGTGCTGCCGCAGCGCCTCGCCGAGCAGGCGCACGAGTTCGCCGCGGCGTGGTGCCGGCACTTCGCGCCAGGCTGCGGCGCGTGCCACGGCGCCGCGCAGCAGCGCTTCGTAGTCGTCGGCCGTTGCCGGTTCGACGGCCGCGAGTAAATCGCCCGTCGCAGGATTGCGAACCTCGATGGCAGGGCCACCGCGCAGGGGTGCCCAGCTGCCAGCCGCGCAGCAGCCGGCGTTTCGTTCAGCAAGGCCCAGTCGAGCGAGCAGTGCGGCGCGCGCGCCCGCATCGAGCGCGCTCATGCCGCACCGCCGGCAGCCTGCGCTGCACGCTGGCGACCGGCCGCGCCACGCACGACGGTGGTCGATGAGACCGCGTTGGTGCCGCCGGTCGCGTAGTAGCCACCAAAGCGGTTGGCCAGTATCTCCGGCAAGCGGAACTGCTCCTGCGCGACGAAGCCCCGATAGTGCTCCGGGTTGGCGAGCACGAGGTCGAGTACCGCCGTGATGCCAGCCGCGGTCGTGACCTGGATCGCCGACCAGAGGCGCCCGGCAATCAGCTGTGGATAAACCTTGTTGACGTAGTTTTCCTCGCGCAGTTCGCCATCCTGCTTGCCGCTGACGGCGGCATAGACGATGACGACATCCTGCAGCGTCTGCGGTACCGCGTTCTCGAGGATGCGCTTGAGCGTGTCGCGATCCTGGCCGAGCTTCAGGTCGTTCATCAGCAGGCGCATCTGCGCGCAGTGCCCCGGATAGCGGATCGTCTTGTAGTTCATCGACTCGCAGCGCGCACCAAACGATTCGCCCAGCGAACCCAGGCCGCCGGAAGTATTGAAGGCCTCGTACAACGTGCCGTCGATCTCGATTTCCTCGAGCCCTTCGAGCGGCGAAACGTCGAGCAGTCGTCCATCGACGATGGCCTGGCAGGGATTGGCGTACTCGTTGATCAGGCCTTCCGTGGACCAGGTCAGCGAGTACTTCAGGACGTTGTTCGGGTGTTGCGGCAGGGCGCCGACGCGCAGCTTGACCGAGCGGACTTCATCGAAGTGGGTCATCAGTTCGTGCGCCGCGATGCTGACCACGCCCGGCGCGAGTCCGCACTGCGGGACGAAGGCCCGCTGGGCGCCCGTGGCGATGCGGCGCACTTCACGCGTCACCTCGACGTCCTCGGTCAGGTCGAAGTAGTGCGCGCCGGCCTCGCGCGCCGCGCCGGCCACGCCGATGTTGCAGTAGAACGGCAGGCTGGAGACGACCGCGTCGACCGGATGCGCCGCCAGATGCGCACGCAATTCCGCGGGATGACGCGCGTCGACCTGAAACGCCGCAAGATTGCCCAGGCCATGCGCGCCGACCACGGCATGCGCGACCTTGCCGTCGACGTCGGCCAGATGCACGCGGTAACTGCCGGATTCGGCCAACAACCCTGAGATCAGCGCGCCGATCTTGCCGGCGCCGAGCACGAGCACGGAATGCATGCAGGACTCCTTCGAGTCTCGAGAATGGCGCGCATTCTGACTGCAGCCTTCCGGCTCGACCACCCCACGGAGCTGGAAAACGGGCGTACGGGTCGCTGCAAGCCTTTGTTTTTGCAGTGCGTACTTGGAACCGTTAGGATGCAAGGACGATGAAAACTCCCGCGCACCAGAACTGGAACCCGACGAGCTGGCAGACCAAACCTGCGCAGCAGCAGCCCACCTATCGCGACCGCGCGGCACTCGATACCGCGGTCGCGGAGCTTGCGAAGCTGCCGCCGATCGTCGTCTCGTGGGAAATCGACAACCTGCGCGAGCAGCTCGCGGCGGCGCAGCGCGGCGAGCGCTTCCTGCTGCAGGGCGGCGACTGCGCCGAAAGCTTCGATGATTGCGAGTCCGACAAGATCGCCAAGCGGTTGAAGATCCTGCTGCAGATGAGTCTCGTACTCACGCACGCGATCAAGCGGCCAGTGATCCGCGTCGGCCGCATGGCCGGGCAGTACGCCAAGCCGCGTTCCGCGGATACCGAGACGCGCGACGGCGTCACGCTGCCGTCCTACCGCGGCGCGATCGTCAACCGGGCGGAGTTCACCGCCGAGGCGCGCGAGGCCGATCCGAGCCTGCTGCTGCGTGGCTATGAGCGTGCCGCACTGACGCTGAACTTCGTCCGCGCGCTGATCGACGGCGGCTTCGCCGACCTGCATCATCCCGAGTACTGGGATCTCGGCTTCGTCGGTCACGCCGAACTGAAGATCGAGTACCAGCGCATCGTCGGCGCGGTCGCCGATGGCCTCGAGTTCTTCGAGGCGATCAGTGGCAAGGAAGTGCACCAGGCGCTGCGTGCCGAGTTCTTCGCGAGCCACGAGGCGCTCGTGCTGCACTACGAGCAGGCGCAGACGCGCTTCATCCCGCGCCAGAACCGCTGGTACAACCTCTCGACGCACATGCCGTGGATCGGCATGCGCACGGCAGCGATCGACGGCGCGCACGTCGAGTACTGCCGGGGCATCAGCAATCCCGTCGGCGTCAAGGTCGGCACGGCGATGGATGCCGGCTGGCTGCAACAGCTCGTGACGACGCTGAACCCGCAGAACCAGCCCGGCAAACTGACGCTGATCCACCGCTTCGGCGCGAAGGACATCGAAACGGCGCTGCCGAAGGCGATCCAGGCGGTGCGTGCCACCGGGCATTCGGTGCTGTGGATCTGCGATCCGATGCACGGCAACACCGAGAGCAGCCAGAGCGGGCTCAAGACGCGCCGCTTCGAGAACATCACGCGCGAGCTCGAACTCGCCTTCGACATCCACGCCAGCATGGGCTCCTACCTCGGCGGCGTGCACATCGAGCTGACCGGCGAAGACGTCACGGAGTGCACCGGCGGTGCCCGAGGTCTGTCGGACATGGACCTGCAGCGAGCCTATCGCTCGACGGTGGATCCGCGCTTGAACTACGAGCAGGCGCTGGAGCTTGCGATGCTGATCGGCGAGAAGGCCCGCACCCCGCAGCGTCGGCGCGCCGAGTAAGCGGCGGGGCGGGGCGGCCCGTCAGCCGTAATCCAGCGCGCGCGCCTTGCCCCAGAAGATCCGGTACGCGAATACCGTGTAGCCGATGATGACGGGCAGCACGACGGCTGCGCCCACGAAAATGATCAGCAGCGATTCGGGCGCGCTCGCGGCCTGCCAGATGTCGATCCGGTCGACGACCAGGTACGGGAACAGGCTGTACGCGAGGCCGTAGAACGCCAGCAGGTACAGCCCGACCGTGCAGCCGAACGGCACCCAGGCGCCGTATTCGTTGCCCTGCGCCAGCCGTACGGGCAGCCGCGCGAGCGAGCGTTGCGCCACCCATAGCAATGTCAACGTCGCGACGGGTATCGGCAGCAGCAGCACGAACTCCGGCAGCGCAAACCAGCGCGTGAAGATCCGCTCGCTGACCAGTGGCGTTACGACGGACACAGCCGCAACGCCTGCCGCAGTCCACCACAGTGCGCGTCGGGCCCAGTCCACCGCGCGCCGCTGCAGGTCGCCTTCTGTCTTCATGATCAGCCAGCCTGCGCCCAGCAGTGCGTAGCCGGCGGCCAGGCATAGCGCGATCAGCGCCGCGAAGGCGAGCGACGCCACCGTGCTCTCGAAACCCATGATGTACTTGCCGAGCATCCAGCCCTGCGCCAGAGACGCGATCGCCGAGCCGATGGCGAACAGATTGTTCCAGCGGTGCTTGTGCGCAGCCCTGGCCTTGACGCGAAAGTCGAACGACACGCCGCGCAGGATCAGCCCCACCAGCATGATCGCGACCGGCAGGTACAGCGAAGTGAGGATCACGCCGTGTGCCACCGGAAATGCCACCAGCAGCACGCCGATGCCGAGCACCAGCCAGGTTTCGTTCGCATCCCAGAACGGCCCGATCGAGGCGACCATGACGTCCTTGTCGGCGTCCGAGGCGAACGGCAGCAGCATGCCGACGCCGAGGTCGTAGCCGTCGAGGATCACGTACGCGAGCATCGCGAGCCCCATCATGATCAGGAACGCGAGCGGCAGCCAACCCGCGGGAGTCGCGAGGTCAGGCATGGGTCAGTCCCCCGTTCACCGGTGGCGCGGCCGTCGTCCCGGTCAAGCTGCGATCGCCAGCCTTGCGCGCGAGGTAGAACAGCACCGACACGTACGCGGACAGCAGCAGCAGGTACAGCGTCAGGTACATCGTCAGCGAAATGCCGATCAGCGGTGCGGGCACCGTCGAGGCTGCGTCCCGGGTCAGCAGGACGCCGGTGACGAGCCAGGGCTGACGCCCGATTTCGGTCACATACCAGCCGGCCAGCGTCGCAACCCAGCCGGAGAACGTCATGATCGTCAGCGCGCGCAGCAGCGGTTGCGCCAGCTTGCCGCGTCGCCGCAGCTGCCAGACCGCGATCCAGCTCGCGACCAGCATGGCGACGCCCGTGCCGATCATGACGCGGAACGACCAGAACACCGGCGCTACCGGCGGATGCCTGCCCTCGAAGTCGTTGAGGCCGCGGACCTCGCCGTCGAGTTCATGGGTCAGGATCAGGCTCGCACCCGCCGGGATCGCAAGCTCGAGGCGATTCTCGCGCCGCTCCTCGTCGGGGATCGCGAACAGCAGCAGCGGCGCGCCCCGCGTGGTCTCCCAGAGGCCTTCCATGGCAGCGACCTTCGCGGGCTGGTGCTTGACGGTGTTCAGTCCGTGCAGGTCACCAGCCAGGATCTGCAGCGGAATCAGGATCGCGCCCAGCGTGCAGCCGAAGCGCAGCGCGTGGCGCACGTCATTGCCGTGGTCGCCGCGCAACCAGCGATAGGCGGACAAGCCGGCGATCAGGAACGCGACCGTCAGGCCGGAGGCCAGCAGCATGTGCACGAGGCGATACGGCATCGACGGATTGAAGACGATGGCTGCCCAGTCGGTGGCGTGCGCCACGCCATCGCGCATCTCGAAGCCGGCCGGCGTCTGCATCCACGAGTTCAGGACCAGGATCCAGAATGCCGAGAGGGTCGTCCCGACCGCCACCAGCAGCGTCGCCAGCGTGTGCATGCGGTCCGAGACACGGCCGATGCCGAACAACATGATCGCGAGGAAGGTCGCTTCGAGGAAGAAGGCGGTCAGCACTTCATAGGCGAGCAGCGGGCCGGCGATGTTGCCGACGCGCTCCATGAAGCCCGGCCAGTTCGTGCCGAACTGGAAGCTCATCGTCACGCCGCTGACGACCCCCATCGCAAACGACACCGCGAACACCTTGACCCAGAGGCGGTAGACCTCGAGCCAGGCCGCATCGCCGGTGCGCCGGTAGCGCAGCTTGAACCACAGCAGCGCCCAGCCGAGAGCGATCGTGATGGTCGGGAACAGGATGTGGAACGAAATATTGGTCGCGAACTGGATTCGCGCCAGAGTGACCGGATCGATGTCCATCCGTGGATCCTCCGTCTGCCCGTCCTGGGCGCCGTGGTGTCAGTGACTGCTGCCGCTGCCGCGGCGACTCCCGGACAGTGACAGCCGATTGCGTGCCTCGAGCAGTCGCTGCACCTTCGAGCCGAGGCGCATCAGCTGAGTCAGCGTGCGTGTATCGAGGCGCTGCACGTCGTCGAACCAGCGGCTCGTCATCTCGATGAGATCATGCATCGCACGGATGCGCTGCAGCGCGTGCGACTCCGCGCTGTTGGCCGGTGGCTCGAGCATGGCCTCGCGCAGCATCGACAGCGTCGGGTCGATCTCCCGCTTGCGCTTCTCCGCCACCAGCGTGCGGAAGATGGCCCAGACATCATCAGGCGTGGAGAAGTACTCCTTCCGGTCTCCTGTCTGGTGCTGCAGCCGCACGAGTTGCCAGCTCTCGAGTTCCTTCAGGCCCATGCTGACGTTCGAACGCGAGAAGCC
>JBIITU010000201.1:0-6247 GCA_044340335.1 Steroidobacteraceae bacterium | reverse complement strand
CGCGCCGCAGCGGCATCGCGACCGACTCGTGCTGACCAATGGCGTCGAAGTGCCGGTCAGTCGCTCGTTCCTGGTCGCCGCGCGGCAGCGCGGCTGGCTGACGCCGGGCGATCCGCGCGAGTAACGCGCGCGCCGCTTCAGATCACGACCAGCGGTCCGTCTGCGGTCGCGAGCGGTTCGAGCCCGTTGCGCGTCACGAGCAGCAGGTCTTCATGGTGGATCGCGCCCCAGCCGAGCAGTGATGTCGGCAGGTCCACCGTCAGCGTCATGCCAGGCTCGAGCGTCAGGTCTTCGGGCACGACGAACGGCAGGCCATCGCGATAGGGCTGGTCGGTGTGCTGCAGCCCGACGGAGTGCGGGCCGGCGCCGAAGCGGATCGTCAGGCCGCCCGTGTAGGCTTTCTTCATCGCATCGCCGACGAGGCGGCTGAGCTCCGAGTACTTCATGCCGGGGCGTCCCTTCTCGAGCACGAGCTCTGAACCCGCGCGCAGCGCCGCCATGCAGGCCTGCAGTTCGCGCGACGGCTCGCCGAGCACCACCGTGCGACCGAAATCGCCGTGATAGAAATTCCGCTGCGACACCGCGTCGAACATCATCGGTTCGCCGGGCACCACTTTGCCCTGCGTCAGGCCGCCAACCGTGCCGGTCGCGAGCCACACGGCCTTCGCGCCGCGCCGCGCGGTCTCGACCAGGAACAACTGCTCGATGTCTTCTTTCGTCGCGCCGCGGCCGAGCTGGCGCAGTGTCGCCATGCAGGCTTCCTGGTTGATGCGCGCGATGCGCCGCATGTGGCCGATCTCCACATCCGACTTGATCAGGCGGATCTTGCGCAGCACGTTGTCGCCCGGCACGCAGCGCACGTCGCTGCGGCCCAGCGACTGCAGGATGCCGGCGATGCGCCAGTCGTCGACCGCGACGCGACCCTTGCCGAGCCCTGCAAGTTCCAGTGCGCGCGCGAGTGCCCACTCCGGCGTCGCCGCACGCCGCGCGTTGGCGCGCTGTGCGAACGCGCGCCACGCCTGCTCGCGCGGCTGCAGTGCAGCTTCGTTCGCTGGCCACGCGCCGACCGGTGTGGCGGCAGGCTCGACGCTGAAATCACCCGCTTCGAGATAGCGCTCGAGTTCGACCGGCCTGCTGTACGGCACGACTTCCGGATGTTCGCGAGCGCCGTTGGCGAGGAACATCAGGTCCGCGCCGGCCGCGACGAGAAACGTCGGCAGCGACGGGTCGCGCGGCATCACCGCGAAGCCCGGGATCGCGCGCAGCTTCTGCGTTTCGTAGCCGAGGTAGTTGGCGAGGTAGAACACGTTGACCGGGTTCAACGCGACGATGCCGTCGAGGTTCTCGCGCTCCATGACCTCGTAGGCGCGCGCCCGGTTGACGAGCGCGCGGCCGTCGAAGTCGGCCGGCGGCGCGGCGCCCGGCGCGAGCATGCCCCAGTTCGCCTGCGCCGCAGGCGCGCCCGCGGCGGTGGCCCCGAGTACGCTGGCGCCAGCGCCCGCGCCCAGCAGCGAGAAGAAATCGCGACGTTCCATCAGCCTGGCTCCTGCTGCGGCGCGCGCGCGCCGCGAAAGATGTGCGCCGCGACCAGTGCGGCAATCACCAGCGACACGGCGCCGATCAGCGCCGTGAACTGTAGCCCCTGCATGAACGCCGCGCGCGCCGCGTCCTGCAGCGCCGCGGCGGTACCGCTGTCGAGTGTCGCACTGACGGCGAGCGCACCGCCCAGCGTCGCGAGTGCGTCGCTGCGGGCCGCGGCATCGAGCGTGGCCGGCAGCGCGTCTGCCAGACTCAGGCGATACAGCGCGAGTCCGATGCTGCCGAGCACAGCGATGCCGATAGCGCCGCTGAACTCGGCGGCGGTCTCCGACAACGCCGAGGCCGCGCCCGCGCGTTCCGGCGGCGCAGCCGTCACGATGATCTCGGTGCCCAGCGTGAACGCCGGCGCCATGCCGAGGCTCATCAGCAGCGTGCTGCCGATCAGCCACGCGAGGCTCGACGTGCTGGGGCCGACCAGGCTGACGCAGGCGAAGCCAACGGCTGCCACCACGAGCCCGCTGACGAACACCGACGTGCTGGCCCAGCGTGCCGTGAGTTTCGGCGTCAGCAGCGAGCCCAGCACGAAGCCCAGCGACCACGGCACGGTGGCGAGGCCGGCCTGCAGCGGCGACATGCCCAGCACCAGCTGCAGGTACTGCGTGATGAAAATGTAGGTGCCGAACATCGCGATCGACGACAGTGCATACGCGGCCAGCGTTGCCGAGAAACGCGGCTGCTGGAACAGCGCGAGGTCGAGCAGCGGGTAGGAGATCTGCCGCTGGCGCCGCAGGAACAGCGTGGCGATCAGCGCGCCGGCCGCGAGGCAACCGAGCGCGAGTGGCGTCACGCCGCTCTCGGCGATCGACTTGAAGCCATAGATCGTCGCGAGCACTGCGGTGATCGAACTTGCGACGCTGATCGCATCGATGCTGCCCGCGGCCGGGTCGCGGAACTCCGGCAGCAGCTTCGGCCCCAGCGCGAGCAGCAGCAACATCACCGGCACCGCGACCAGGAACACCACGCCCCAGTGCGTGAACTGCAGCACCACGCCGCCTACCAACGGCCCGAGCGCGCCACCGACCGAGAAGCTCGCGATCCAGACGCCGAACGCGAACTGCCGCTCACGCTCGTCGTGGAACATGTTGCGGATCAAGGACATCGTCGAGGGCGCGAGCGTCGCGCCCGCGATGCCCAGCAGCGCGCGTGCCGCGATCAACGCCTCCGCCGTGCGCGCGAAGGCCGCGACCAGCGAGGCGAGCGCGAACGCCGCCGCGCCCCACAGCAGCAGCCGCCGGCGCCCGATGCGGTCGCCGAGCGTGCCCATCGTGATCAGGAAGCCCGCGACGAAGAAGCCGTAGATGTCGATCATCCACAGCAGCTGCGCGCCGCTCGGGCGCAACTCCGCGCTGATCGCCGGGATCGCGAGGTTCAGCACCGTCAGGTCCATCGAGTAGACCAGGCAGGGCAGCGCGAGGATCGCGAGGCCGAGCCATTCGCGGCGCGTGGCGCGCGGCGAGGGCGCACTCATCGGGAAGCACTTCCTGCTGCAGCACCACAGGCGATGTCGAAGTGCAGCACTTCCTCGCGCCTGCCGAGCTTTGAATAAAGCGCGATGGCTGGCGGGTCGGCATGATCCGCCTGCACGAAGATGACCGCCGCGCCCCGTTGCGCCGCAAGCGGCTTCAGATGCTGGATGAGCGCGGTTGCGATGCCGCGCCGCCGGTGCGATGCGGCCACGGCCAGGTCGTAGATGTAGACCTCGCTGCGCGCCTGCTCGAACTTCGGCAGCACGTAGGCGGCGAGCGCGCCGACGACCGCTCGACCGTCGAGTGCGAGCAACGCGATGAACGTATCCCGGGCCAGCAGCGCCTCGACGTAGCTGTGCGGCGGGCGCGCACGATCGTATGCCTCGGGGTCTTCGAACGCAGCGCTGAACAGCGACAACATCGCATCAAAGCGCTCGACCTCGCCCGGTGCGAGGGTGTGGATGTCGATCTGCTGCATGACCAGTCACGATGCGATCCGGGGGTCGGCCATCGTATCGATCTCGCCGCGGCAATGCGACCCGTTCGCAGCGCGACGCATCCGGCACCGCGCAAGGCGTGCGGTGCAGCAGGCGCGCAGGCACACTGCGCACATGAACTGGTTGTGGATTCTGGGGGGTGCCTTTCTCGGCGGGATGCTGAGCGGCGCAGGGGCGGGTGCGATCGGCGTGCTGTTCGGCGCCGCGGCGGGTGCGCTGCTGGCCACCAACACCGCGTTGCAGCGGCGCGTCGAGAACCTCGAGCGCGAGCTGGCGCGCCTTGCGATCGATCGTGGACTCGGCCGCACACCTGCCGCGGCCCCGGAGCCGCGTTCAACGGACGCGCCCCAGCCTGTCGCAGAGCTGCAGCCAGTGGCGGCGCCGCAGGAAGCGGCTGTGCCGCAGGAAACCACTGCGGCTGAACCAGGCTGGGCGCGGCCCGCGCCGGCGGCCACGGCACCCGCCGACGCGGCACCCCAACCCAGCCCGTTCCGCGCCTTCGATGCGATCATCGCCGCCGCGCGCGACTGGTTCCTCGGCGGCAACACGCTGGTGCGCGTCGGCGTGGTCGTGCTGTTCTTCGGCGTCGCGTTCCTGCTGCGCTACGTCGCCGAGCGCACCGAGCTGCCGATGTCGCTGCGGCTGGCCGGCGTGGGCCTTGGCGCCATCGTCATGCTGGTGTTTGGCTGGCGCCTGCGCCAGCGGCGTCCGGGCTATGCGCTGGCGCTGCAGGGCGGCGCGGTCGCAATTCTCTACCTGACGATCTTCGTCGCGCTGCGGCTGTATTCGCTGCTGCCACCGGCGATTGCATTTGCGGCGATGGTGGCGATCACCGCGTTCGCGGTCGCGCTCGCGGTGCTGCAGAACTCGCTGTCGTTCGCGATGTTCGCCGCCGCCGGCGGCTTCGCCGCGCCGCTGCTCGCGTCGACCGGACAGGGCGACCACGTCACGCTGTTCAGCTACTACGCGATCCTGAACGCCGGTCTCGTCGGCATCGCATGGTTCCGCGCCTGGCGGCCGCTGGTGCTGCTCGGCTTCCTGTTCACGTTCATCATCGGCACGGTCTGGGGCGTGCTGCGCTATCGCAGCGAGCTGTTCGCGAGCACCGAGCCCTTCCTCGCGCTGTTCTTCATCATGTATGTCGCGATCGCGGTGCTGTTCGCGCTGCGCCAGCCGCCGCAGTTGCGCGGTCTCGTCGACGGCACGCTGGTGTTCGGCGTGCCGGTCACGGCGTTCGCGCTGCAGAGCGCGCTGCTGCGCGATCACACCAGTGCCGGCGGCTTCGGGCTCTCGCTGTCGGCTCTGGCGGTCGGTGGCCTCTACATCGGCCTTGCCATGTGGCTGTGGCGCCGGCATCGCGACACGCTGCGCATGCTGATCGAATCCTTCCTTGCGCTCGGCATCGCGTTCCTGACGCTGGCCGTGCCGCTGGCACTCGATGGTCACTGGTCTGCGGCCACCTGGGCGCTTGAAGGTGCGGCGCTGGTCTGGGTGGGCGCACGCCAGAACCGGCTGCTGCCGCGCGTCGCGGGCCTCGTGCTGCAGGTCGGTGCCGGGTTGCTGTTCGGCTGGCGCGGTGGCTTGGGTGCCGGCGAGCCGCTGCCGTTCATCAACAGCGGTTTCCTCGGCGCCGTGATGATCGCCGGCGCCGCCGTGTTCTCGGCCATCATGCTGGAGCGGATCCGCGAGCGCGTGCCGGCGTGGCAGCGACCCGCCGCGGCCTTGATCTTCGTCTGGGGCCTGTTGTGGTGGACGCTGCGCGGCCTCGCCGAAGTGGACCGCGGCTTCGCGTCACCGTATGAGACCGCGGCCGCCATCCTGTTCCTGGCTGCGACCGCGCTGCTTGTCAGCGAACTGGCGCGGCGCGCGCTGCTGCCGATGGCGCGCTGGGCCGCACTGGCGTTGCTGCCGGCGCTGTGGCCGATCGCGCTGTCTGCCGTCTCACCGCTGGAGCATCCGTTCGGCGGCTTCGGCTGGCTCGCGTGGCCGGCCGCGTTCGCGGTGCTCGTCTACCTGCTTCGTCAACATGTTGACAAGAGCGACCGCCCCTTGGCCCATGTCACGCATGCGGGCAGTTTGTGGCTGATCACCTTCGTTATTGCGCTTGAACTCATCTGGCTCACGAACGAGGCGACTGGCGGCGCGCAGACCTGGAACCAGCTCGCCGTGATGCTCGCGCCCACCGCGCTGCTCGCCGCGCTGCCGGCGCTGACACAGCGCATCGACTGGCCGTTCGCCGCGCACGCCACGAGCTACCGCGTCTGGGCGGCGGGCGGGCTCGCGGTCGCGCTCGTTGTCTGGCTGATCGGCTTCAACGCGGTGTCGCCCGGCGATTCGACGCCGCTGCCTTACGTGCCGCTCGCGAATCCGCTCGACATCGCGTCGGGCATCGTCGTGTTCACGCTGGCCCGGCACTGGCTCACGCTCGCGGCGGATCGCCCCGCCGCGCTCGCGCGCTGGGATGCGCGCATCGTCTGGGGCGTGCTCGCGGCGCTGGGCTTCTACTGGCTGAACGCCGCGCTGCTGCGCGCCGTGCACCAGCTGGCCGGCGTGCCGTTCGAACTCGACACATTGCTGGCGTCCACCACCGTGCAGGTCGCGCTGTCGATCTTCTGGACCGTGCTCGCGCTCGGCACCATGCTGCTCGCCACCCGGCGGATGAACCGCACGCTATGGCTGGTCGGT